>JAHEEB010000741.1 GCA_024640925.1 Bacteroidota bacterium
TTCCATCGTATCCCTTATATTTCGAATCGAAAAGAGAGGTAGTAAATAAAGCATAAAAACCTTTGCTTAAGAATCTCTCCACAGTTAGTTCAATTCCGTAATTATAACCGGTACCTTTATTTTCGAGGTTTTCAATATGTGGAATAGCAAAGTCGGCTCCGGCATTTAGCATCGAAAATTCAGGATCGGTAATCGCAACCGGCACATCAAAAAGTTTCTGGTAATAGGTTTCGGCTTTAATTCTGAAATCCTTTGTAATTAAACAATTATAACCAAAAACAAAATGGTTGCTCCGGGTGAACTTAACATCTTTATTTGTTACTGAATAACTATCGGTTAACTCATTGTACGATTGATAAAAATATACACCCTTAGGCTGTATATGGCTATGCATTCCATAACCTGCATCAATGGAATGCCTGGCATTAATCTGCCATTTTAACGATAACCTGGGTTCTACAGCCAGATCTTTATTCGATTCAAAGTATTGTAAATGCACCCCGGTATAGGCTGTAATTTTATCGTTAAATTTATGTTGCCATTGCGCATATGTTCTCAGAAGGCTAAGTTGGCCATCGATATCAGTATAAGTAACAAATTTGTTATAATCATCGTCCAAAACGCTGTCTTTATAATCTATTGAGTATAAATCTGCTATAATTCCAATACTATAATTGTTTTTCGAATTTATTTTATGCCGGAACTGGGTAGAAAAAGATAATTTATTTTCTACTTCTTTTGCCCGCAACCAGGGTATAGTAATATCTTCATCCAGGTTAACCGAATCGATATCAGTTGTAACCTTTGTCGATTGATAAGACAATGTGGATTTAAAGCGAATATTCTCTTTTATAAAATAAGTATGGGAAATGCCGATTACCGCCAAATCAGAACCAAAATCGGTGGTAGCTCCATGGTAACTGTATAAATTATCGACTGTATCAGTAGTTTCGTGACCCAGTGCTATAAAGCTTTTACCCCAAAGGCCAAACACCTTGAAGCGGCCATACTTTGTTCCTGGCACATCAACCATAAAAGTAAAATCTTTGTATTGAGGTATTGCCGTGCCTGTTCCAACGGAGAAACCTATCAAATCCATTACTTCTAATGTGGAATACCTGAAATTTGCCAGGTACGAGGCTTTCTGCCCGCCTGAAGTAGAAAAGAAAGGACCTTCAGCACCAAGTTCAAATCCGTTAAACCCAACTTGTCCGGTAAATTCTCTGACTTGATTGTTCCCCGAACGCATGTTTAAATCGAAGGCACCTGCAGTAGCATTTCCATATTCTGCAGGAAATGCACCTGTAAGAAAATCGGAATTGGCTAAAAGGTTATTGTTGACCATGCTCACCGGACCACCAGTCGTTCCCAGTGCTCCAAAATGGTTAGGATTGGGAATTTCAACTCCTTCGAGACGCCATAAAACTCCAATTGGTGAATTACCTCTGATAATAATATCATTCCTCCCATCGCCATTCATAGCAACACCAGCATAATTGGCAACCATGCGGGCAGGGTCTCCCAAACTACCTGCAAACCTCTCGGTTTCTTCCACAGAAAATGTGCGGGCTGACACCATTGCCATCTCATTCTGAGCTTCATCTTTTTTCTTATTTCCCTTAACAACAACTTCATCAACTTGTACAACTTCTTCGTCGAGCTGAATTTGAAGCACTGTTTCCTTTGCGCTTGTTAACAATAAGTTGGAAATTATGCGACTTGTATAACCAATATATCTGACCTCGATAGATTGTCTGCCTACCGGAACATTTGTTAATTCGAATACTCCGTTAACATCAGTAGCTGTACCCATTAACGGGTCAGAGTCTAAAAGCAAAACAGTGGCTCCAATAATAGGGTAACCAGTTATTGCATCAACCACCTCTCCCCTGATAGTCTGGGTATGTTCATCAGAAGAAAATGCATAAACAACAGTGGTAATTATAAAAAATAAGATTAGAAAAGACTTCTTCATGGTTTCTTGAGTTTTTTGTTCAAAAATAAATTGGGATTTTGTTGATCTCAAAAGAAAGATGATGAAGTCAAAAGTTGCACTGATGAATAACAATTTTTGCCGATGAATGAAAACAGTAAAGCAGGAAAAGATAAGGCGTACAGGAGATGTTCAGCATAAGTTTGAAGATGCGCAACTGTTTTTAAGAATCAGTATATTTGCTTACTTCGATTGCATAATTGCGAATTTCAGGTTAAAACCTGGCGAATACTTAAGATGCATTGGAGATTAAAAAAATTCCTTAATTTTAGTTCGTTATACAACTTAAGGTTTTCAGATGCCTATACAGACTTTCCAATTTAATAAACTGGATTTTAAGTGGATAGATATTGTTCAACCCACAACCAACGAACTTAAACTGATAAGTGAAGAATTCATGTTGCACGAGTACACTATGTTGGATTGCCTGGAACCCGATCATTTGCCAAAATATGAAGAGCATCAGGAAGTAAATTTTCTTATTACCCGCATTTTAACATCTTTCCCTGATAACGCCGACACAATCCAGAGCATAAGCAGTAAAATTGCTGTGTTTTACACAAAAGATTTTATTATTACTGTGCATAGAGCAGAGCAACCTATATTGGGAGAAATAAGAAGCAGCTATTTAGAAACCGGAAAAATAAAAACTACTAGTGAAATTGTAACCAAAATTATCTGGTATGTCCTTCATTCATACGATAAGCCAGCTATTAAACTGGCTGAAGAAGTTGATATGTTTGAAACCCAGTTATTCCTAAAAACTGTTTCTCCTGGAATGCTTGAAAAGGTTTACTATTTGAAACGAAGAGCCAGTCTCTGTAAAATGCTGATTGTACTTTCTGAAGAGGTAATAACTTCGGTAAAAACTACGGCGAATGACAATCCTGCCCTTCAGGATGTTAAAGATTTGCAGTTAAAACTTGTTATGTTATACCAGCAAGTTTTGGAAGATGTAAATAACCTGCTTAATATTTACATTTCTTTATCGGCACAAAGGTCAAATGAGGTTATGAAAGTCCTTACTATTTTCTCCGTATTTTTTATGCCGCTAACCTTTATTGCCGGTATATATGGTATGAATTTTAATTATATGCCTGAACTGAATTCAAAATTCGGGTACCCTGCAGTTATCCTTCTGATGATAAGTGTTTCCCTCACAGTATTTATCTGGTTTAAACGAAAGAAGTGGCTTTAACAGGCAGTATATCAGTGTTTATTTTAATTGAATATCTCTTCCTGAAGAAACTCCGAACTACGAATGGTGTCTGAAGATATTGTATCCATCCTCAAATAGCTTTTTGCCTGACCAGTGATTTTTAACAGAGCAGAAAGTGAATCTCCA
>JAHEEB010000742.1 GCA_024640925.1 Bacteroidota bacterium
ATGAGGTGTACCGGCTTAAAACCAGTTTTTATACAAATATTTCTCACGAGTTTCGAACTCCGCTCACCCTTATTATAAGTCCTCTGGATAAGATTTTAAATACACTAGATTTATCCGGTGAGTTAAAGGGGCAGCTTCGGATTATGTTGAATAATGCCCGCCGTATGCTTAGGTTGATAAACCAGTTTATGGATATTTCGAAAATTGATGCAGGATACGTAAAACTGGAAGTACATCATGGCGATTTAGCAAAATTTATCAATACAATTGCTGAAGTTTTCAAGTATAATGCCGAAGATAAGTCTATCGAATATGGTATTGAATCTAATTTTGAGACTTACATCGGGTGGTTCGATAGCGACAAAATAGAGAAAATCCTTTATAACCTCTTATCAAATGCCATTAAGTATACCTTAAATGGAGGAGACGTTAAAATAAAAACTTTTATTAATGATCCGGAAGATAAAAGCTGCAAAAATCCGGGATTTTTAGAAATATGGATAAGTGATAGTGGAATTGGAATTAAAAAAGAAGAACTGGATAAAATATTTGATCGTTTTTACCAGATCGATAATTCTAAAACCAGGAAACAGTCGGGCACAGGAATAGGACTTTCATTGGTTCAGGGATTGGTTAAGAGGTATGGCGGCACTATTGATGTGAAAAGCGAATTTGGTAAAGGGACAGAATTTTATGTGAAGTTGCCTTTCACCAAGGATAAATTTCCGAAAGCTTCGATTGTAGAAAGGGCAGAGGAGGAGTTGATAGATAAAATTCTTGATGAATACATGGTTTCCGATACTGTTTCAGGAACAAAATTCTCCCCCGATAATTCCTTAGGCGAATCTCAGGAAACAAACTTACCGGTTTTACTCATTGTTGAAGACAATCAGGATCTAAGAGATTATATAAAATCGAACTTCATTAAATCGTTTAGAGTGTATGAAGCCGAAACAGGAAAAACAGCCTTAAAAATTGCCGAGGAAAAGAACCCCGATCTGATTATCAGCGATATTATGATGCCAGAGATGGATGGTATTGAAATGACAAGGATTTTAAAAAACGATGAAAAAACAAGTCATATACCAATTATTATCCTAACTGCCAAGGCTTCAAACGAAACTCATATTGAAGGGCTTGCCATTGGAGCCGATGCCTTTATTACTAAACCTTTCAGTATTAGTGTTCTCGAAGCCGGGGTAAAAAATTTGTTAGAAAGCCGAAGAAATTTAAAAAAAGCTTTCAGCCAGAAGATTCAGCTCGAACCCAAAGATATTCTTGTAACATCTCTTGATGCCCAGTTTATTCGAAAAGCAATGTCACTGGTCGAAAAAAATATGGATAACCCCGATTTTAATGTCTACCTGATGAGTAAGGAGATGGCCATGAGTCGTGCCCTTTTGCATGCAAAGCTTGTTGCTCTTACCGGCATGGCTCCAAGCATATTTATTAAGAATATGAGATTGAAAAGGGCCGCCAAACTACTGGTCGATGGCCAATTGAATGTGTCGCAGGTTATTTACGATATCGGAATAAAAAGCCGATCCTATTTTACCAAGAGTTTTAAAGAAATGTTTGGGGTATCGCCCACAGAATATGTGGATAATGAGTTAAAGAAGAAACAAAAAGATTAGCGAATATTATTCACTCTCTTATGTTACATCATTTTTGAAACCCGGTATGTTTCTCAGAACATAAACGAGGATATTTTTTTGGCCACTAATGCACGAATAAGTTTTCTACTCAATTATTTATTTAATAACACTGATGACTCAGCTCTGCTGAGTTTCTGTTTGATGTGTAGTTTTGCTGATTAAGTCAAGTCCTACGTTTAATGACCTCAGAGAGGTCATATGTTTATAGAAAAAGATTATTAAATGTATTCGACCCCAGTCGGGGTCGAACCTATTGATGATGCTGTTTTCTATAAACATTTAAACCCTCCGGGTTTAAGTTTTTACAGACATTGAGCTCCGGCATGTTTTACCATCCCTGTTGCAAGTTTGGTCTCCCGTATGACTGTTTTGACTCTTTCCGCTGAGGTTTTACGGGATTCTCCCAACGATTTATACTAACGGGCTATCAAATTGATCATGTGGGTTACGATCTTAATCGAGCGGGTAATCCACTTATACTGACGGGTTGTCAGCTCAACCTGACGGGTTGTCAAATTGATCATGCGGGTTATCGATTTGATCATGCGGGTTAACAATTTATAGTAACGGGTAGACGATTTATACTGACGGGTTGTCAGCTCAACCTGACGGGTTGTCAAATTGATCGGGCGGGTTAACGATTTGATCATGCGGGTTAACGATTTATACTGACGGGTTGTCAATTTATACTGACGGGTTGTCATGTTGATCGACCGGGTTAACAACTTGATCGACCGGGTTAAGGATTTGATAGTGCGGGTAGAAAAATGGATGCACCGAAATGTCAAATTGAACTACCGTGGAGGATATTTGAAAATTACTTAAGAAGTATGCAATAAGCGGTTAACGATTTAATAGAGCGGGTTAACAACTTGATTGACCGGGATGAAAAATTGATACAACGGTTTGTCTCGATTGAAAAATAAAATGATATTTTAATAAGAAAACCGGATTGTGCTGTTATTGAAACGTGCATAAATTTTATAAAGAAAAAAATATAGTTAACGATTCTGTTAGGAGTGTTTTTTTTGAAGGTGAAAATTTATGATAATGGGGTAAGGAAAAAAATCATATACAGATTTGTATAAGAAATCCAAATTGTATTAACGGTTATTTATTCCGAGACAAACAATAGATAATTGGGATAAATGATTTTGTTATCGATAGCAACCTGAAAATAATTTCCAACAAACTAAAAGAGGCTGTCCAAAAAGTAAATTTGCCACCAAGGCACAAAGCCCCAAAGACTCACAAAGATCTTATTTAAAAGACATTAACCTTAGTGATACCTTTGTGTTTTGGAGTCTTCGTGGCTATTTATCAACTTTTTGGACACCCTCTTTTAGTAGCGCGTAGCAGAATCGAACTGCTATTTTCGGATTGAGAAACCGAGCTCCTAACCATTAGAGGAACGCGCCATAATAAATCCTTTAAAGAATCCTCATGAATTATTAGTCAGGAACTCATGAGGATATCTATCAAAAATACGAAATATCAGCTTTATAATTTTATGGAAATACCGAATTTTCCATTTGAAAATCGATTGCCACCTCCGAGTTCCAGATTAAGACCAAAACGTTCGTTAAAGTAATAACGACCGCCAACCTGGGCTCCTAAACCTAACCCTGATGTGTGAGAGCCATCATAATCATCGGGTGAATTCCAGATATAGAAACCGAT
>JAHEEB010000743.1 GCA_024640925.1 Bacteroidota bacterium
TTATGTGTTTTTGGCAGGTAATCGAGCATATCCACCAGGGCCATACAATACCACCCCATACCTCTTGACCATATTTCGGGTGAAAGGCCAGTTAGAGGATCAGCCCAGGCAGCTTCTTTTGTGTCGTCCCAGCCATGATATATCAGTTGTTTAGTAGAATCGTAGGCATGGTTTGCTAATAAAATTGTTTGTTTCGTAGCCTCGTCTGAGGCATAAACCAAATCATTAAATGCAGCCCCATATCGCATTAAGAAAGGCTCGGCCATGTATATACCATCGGCCCACATCTGGTTTGGATAATTCTGTTTATGCCAAAATCCACCGGAATCATTCCTGGGTTGATTCACAAACTCAGCCCTGATATTTTCAGCCGCCGTTTTATATTTTTCCAACCCGGTTTCTTGGTATAATGTTATACATAGCCAAGCAGGGTGAAGGTTATCCAGGTTGTTTGCATCAGGGTTAAATGTAATACTGCCGTCTGAACTTATATATGAATCGATATATTTTTTTATGTAATTGAGGTATTTTACATCGCCTGTTTCGTAATAAACTTTTTCTATTCCCGAAAGGACAATGCTGTTGCTGTATTCCCAGCCCTTGTGTGATAAATCGTTTATGTTTGCATATCGTTGTATAATGGCATCGGCAAAGGAAACAGTCCAGTTCGTATCTTGTGAATAAACTATGGGAGAGAGGAAAACGAACAATAAGATAAATACCTTAATCTTATCGATTGATGATTTAAGTTGAGACATATTTTTAATCTTTGAATTAAAATCAATTCAAAGATAACAGGATTTTATAAGTCGGCAAACTGTTGAGTTAGCTGCTGATATAAAGGTTATTCCTGGTTTTTCTTACCTCTTGCCATTGAAGCAAACACTCCAAGAAAACAGAGAACAGTAAATAATATAAAAATGATTTTTACAGAACTTAAAAACTGAGGATGGGTTTCAGGAGTAATTTTGGCTTTACCAATGAGTACATGAAACACCAATGTGGCTATGCCCATGCTCAGCATTTGTCCGATTAGCCTCATTGTACTAATTGTTGCTGATGCAACCCCTAAATATCTTTTTTCAACGGAACTCATTACCGAATTGGTATTAGGCGAGGAAAACAATCCAAATCCAACTCCAACAATAACCAGGCACATAATGAGGTATCCGTTGGTAGTATTCGCTCCCAGGAATGACAAGAAAAACAGGCCAACCACAATTATTGACATACCAATTGAAGATAAAATTCTTGGTTGATAAGTATCAGATAATTTACCAGAGAATGACGCAAAAATCGCCATAACTATTGGTTGGGTGATAAGCAGAGTACCTGCACCTATTGGCGAAAGACCCTTAATATATTGTAGATATAAACTCAAAATAAAACCTATTCCAAATGTAGCAGCATAATTGATCAGGGCAGCAACATTTGATAAAGCAAATACCTTGTTTTGTTTAAAGAGGTTAATATTCAGAACCGGGAATTCCATTCTCATTTCTATATAAACGAAGAATAACAGCCCAATAAATCCAAATACAACCAGACCAATTGCCAGGGGATCTGGCAAACGGGTGAACCCATACATAAAAATGGAAATAACTGCCATGTAAAGGATTGAACCACCAAAATCAAACCGTTCATTTTTTGCTTCAGACCATTCCGTTTTAATAAAGAAATGAGTTACTATGATAACAAGTACTCCAACAGGTATTGTAACATAAAAAATACTTTGCCATCCAAGAGTTTTTGTTAGCAGACCACCAAGCATTGGGGCAATTGAAAGCCCGATATAAACTGCTGTAACATTGATTCCTATAGCCATGCCACGTTCTTTGGGGGAGAAGGCCGAAGTTATAATAGCCATTCCTGTCCCAAACATCATAGCACTACCAATACCCTGGAATACTCGAAAGATGATCAAAATAATTCCTGAGGGAGACAATGCACAAAAAACCGAGGAGAAAGTGACCAGGATATTTCCCAGTAAAAATATTCTTTTTCTGCCTACAATATCGGCAAGTTTTCCAAGAGGCAAAAGGAACACAGCCGACGATAAAAGAAAAGACATTGTCACCCAACTCATTTGTATGGCATCCAGATTAAGATCTTTGGATATGAAGGGTAAGGCTACGTTTATTGATGAACCCAGAAAAGGATTAATAACAGAAGTCAGGATTACGACCGACAGTAATAGTTTTTTATTTGGCGAGGCCTGTGTTGCTTCTGATTGCATTAGTTTATTTATATTAACATGCAAAGATTGCAATTGTTTTATGAATTATTTATAAAACCTAAAAAAATCAAAGCTATTCCTTTAATGACTATAGTTACCAAATCGAAATAAATGCGTAATTTAAATATTGGTTTTATTAATAAAGAAATATACATTTGATTTATGAGAAAATTATTCCTTCTCACCGCCGCCAGCCTTATGGCATCGGTTATTGTGGCTCAGGAAACTGAACCCCAGACTGAGAAACCTGTTGAAGTGAAAGTTTCCGGGTTTATTATGAACAACCTTTTTTTCGATACACGCAAAAATGTTGATGCCCTCGATGGCATGGTACTTTTATATCCCCTGGCAGAATCACTCGATAGTCTTGGTGAGGACCTTAACAAAGTGCCAAACCTGACTTTATTATCATTCGCATCCAGACTGAAGGTTGGAATAACGGGTCCGGATGCTTTTGGTGCAAAAACTTCGGGATTTATAGAATTTGACTTTACTGCTCGTGCTAATTGTGCAACAGCTCGTTTTCGACAGGCCTGGGCTAAGTTGAATTGGGAAAAGACAGAATTATTAGTTGGTCGCGCATGGCACCCGTTTGCCTCCACTGAGGTTCTTCCTGCAGTGATGGCATTGAGTATAGAGGCACCTTTTCAACCCTTCAATCGTAGTGAACAAATTACCCTTACTCATAAAATCGGGAAGCTAAACCTTATTGCTTCTGCTATTTATCAAAACGATTATACAAATAATGGTCCTAATGGTAAATCTTTTGCCTACCAGAACAATGCTCTGATGCCCAATCTGCATGCACAATTAAAATACAAGACAGAAAAGTCCATTTTTGGAGTAGGTATTGATTATAAAAGATTGAAACCACGCACATATGTGGTATCACCAGTCGATGGAGAAAAAACCAAAACCGATGCCATTGTAAATTGTCCGGCTTTTTTGGCTTATGGACAAGTTAAAGTTGAGAAACTTACTATAAGTGGTAAGGTAATATATGCTGAAAACACAAGCGAAAGCCTGATGACCGGAGCTTATGGTATTACTTCATTTGATACATTAACGGGACGGGAAGAATACGCTCCTTTT
>JAHEEB010000744.1 GCA_024640925.1 Bacteroidota bacterium
ATGGCAAACACCAAGGAATGCATTTGCAAAAGCAATACCGGCAAGGGTAGCTGCGTAATGTACCTTCTCTTTTGCTTTCTGGTTTGCTGCTCCATCTTTAACCGAAGCTTCAAGATATTTAAACAATAGTCGTGCAGCCTCAAGAGCATATGGATTTGTAAACTCAGTTGCATAAACCGATACCATAGCTTCCAATGCATGAGTAAGAGCATCGATACCCGACCATGCAGCAAGTTTTGAAGGCATAGTCATAACAAATTCCGGGTCGATAATAGCAATGTTTGGTGTTAAGGAGTAATCGGCTATAGGGTATTTAATTCCCGATTTTTCATCCGTAACAACAGCAAAAGGAGTTACTTCAGAACCAGTACCTGAGGTTGTAGGTATGGCAACCATCAGTGCTTTCTTGCCGGTTTCAGGGAAGGCATAAATACGTTTGCGAATATCCATGAAACGCAGTGCCATACCTTCGAATTCCAGCTCCGGATGTTCATACATTAACCACATAATTTTAGCAGCATCCATTGCCGAACCGCCACCAATGGAAATAATTACATCGGGTTGAAAAGAAATCATTCTCGATAGACCCTTCTTTACAGCGGCAAGTGTAGGATCGGGCTCTACTTCAAAAAACACATTCGATTCAATTTGTAAATTACCTAAATGCTGAATCACCTGATCGGCATATCCCAAATCGTATATGGGTTTATCGGTTACAATAAAAGCTTTTCTTTTACCCGCTAAATCTTGCAAAGCTACAGGTAAACAGCCCGTTTTAAAATATATTTTCTCAGGCATTCTCAGCCAAAGCATATTTTCTCTCCTTTCGGCATTTGTTTTAATATTGATTAAATGTTTAACCCCCACATTTTCGCTCACCGAATTACCTCCCCATGAACCACATCCTAATGTTAGTGATGGTTCGAGCCGGAAGTTATAAATATCGCCAATAGCTCCCTGCGATGCAGGCATATTAATAAGTAATCTTCCTGTTTTAACAAGCGAGCTGAATGAATCTATGCGATCTTTATTATTGAGGTTAGTATATAGTACAGATGTGTGTCCTATACCACCGAATTTTACCAGGCGTGTTGCAGTCAGTTCAGCTTCTTTAAAGTCAGCAGCTCTGTATAAGGCCAGAACAGGAGATAGCTTTTCGAAAGCAAACGGCTCATCACTATTGATCTCTTTTGCTTCACCAATAAGCACTTTCGTTTCTTGTGGAACTTTTACACCAGCCATTTCAGCAATCTTATATGCTGGTTGGCCCACAATAGCTGCATTTAAGTGTCCACTGGTAACAATTGTTTTACCAACTTTTTCTTTTTCTTTTGCATTTAACAGGTATGCATTATTTTCGATAAACAATTGTTTAACCTTCTCATACACCTCATCAACTACAACCACCGATTGCTCCGAGGCGCAAATCATGCCATTATCGAATGTTTTTGACATCAATATTGAGCTGACAGCCATTTTAAGGTTTGCAGTTTCATCAATTATTGCAGGGGTGTTGCCAGCTCCAACTCCTATAGCTGGAATGCCAGAAGAATAGGCAGCCTTAACCATGCCAGGTCCCCCGGTTGCCAGAATCATATTAAGTTCGCGATGATGCATAAGATATTGCGATGCTGCCACTGAAGGCTTTTCAATCCAACCGATTATACCTTCCGGAGCACCAGCTTCAACAGCCGCTTTAAGAACTATTTTTGCAGCCTCAATAGTTGACCGTGCAGCTTTGGGGTGTGGAGAGAAAATAATGCCATTTCGTGTTTTTAAACAGATAAGTGCCTTGAAAATTGCTGTTGATGTGGGATTAGTTGTCGGAACAATACCAGCAATTACACCAATTGGTTCGGCATATTTTCTTATTCCGAAAGTATGATCCTCTTCTATCAAACCTACTGTTTTCTCATCCTTATATTTATTGTAGATATATTCAGAAGCAAAATGGTTTTTAATCACCTTGTCCTCAACTACACCCATTCCTGTTTCTTCAACAGCCATTTTTGCTAGTCTTATTCTGTTGTCGGAAGCTGCGAATGCTGCTTTTTGAAATATTTCATCTACTTGTTGCTGTGTAAAAGTCCTGAAAATTTTCTGTGCTTTTACAACTGCTTGAATCGTGACTTCTATTTTTTCGAAATTCTCTTCAGCAATTTTATTTGGTTCAATTGCCGCAATAGCCTTTGGTTCTTCAAGTTTAATTTTAACTGTGTCCTTCATTTCTTTATTCTTTATTTGTTAAATTGGTTACTATTTTATATTTCTAAAATTGATTTGCCAGTTCTCTTAACCGGCTAACAATAGATTCAAAATCAGCTTTTCCTATATATGGAGGTTGTTTCCTTTCTGTCAGGTTATCACAACCCAGGCAAACAGAACCTTCTACATATACTTTTTCTTTTAAATCTGCTGGGAGCTGATTTTTGAGATCCTTTAATTCGTGATTTCCCATCACATAACATTGGGTACCAACACAAATTTTGACTTTAATCTTCTTTTCCATCACATTATATTTTATAAATACTTAATACTTACTTGTTTTAAGAATTTGTCCTCGAGTATACCTGCTATTCTTTTTATAATATTTCTTCGGATATCTAGTTCTATAGGTAAACATGGATCCTGATGAGCAACATTTACGCAGGTTCCAATCATAAATTCAATTGTATCAGCATCAAGTAAATGTTTTACCAGCAAGTTCGCCGGATCTTTTTCAGTTATCTCCCTGTTCCCCGTTAGGTTAAGAATTTCGCTTACTTTTCCTAGAGTGAGAATACCTTCGGTTACCAGGTCAATGCCATCAATTTTCGATGCAGGAGGTAAATCTGAATCTTCGCCGTCTAAAGGGTCCATAACTATTTCCTTACTGAGTTCCCGGGCTAAAATTTTTGCGGTTGTACCACCACAGACTATTTTTTTTCCTTCAAAGAATTCCACTGTTGACGCCATTTCCTTATCCCTGGTATTATTGTAAGGCGGACCTGAACAGATGATTAATTTTCTTGGTCTGCGGCGGTATATTACTGCACAGCTGGTATCGTCTTTTAATTTATATATATCATTTTTCTCTGCCTGTTTTACAATTGTCTTGGCCAGATTAGTTGCAGCAATACCCGGATGTTTTATATTCAATTCTACAACATAGTTATGAATATTTTCAGCTCCCCACCCAAAGGGCATCGATATATTGCCCATGCCCGATTGAGTAACACCATCTGTAACAACAATAAGCCGGTCGTTTTCCGATAGATTGAAACTGGAGACTTCCAGTACTTTCAACGTATCCAGATGACTCATTTTTATTTCGGTTCTTTCCGGATG
>JAHEEB010000745.1 GCA_024640925.1 Bacteroidota bacterium
TATAGACTTTATCTGTAATTATCAATTCAACATTACGATAAATGCCGCTGTAAGTATTAAAGTCGAGAGTTTTTAAAGGTTTTCCGGGTGGTACCTGAAGGTTTTCTTTATTGTCAAGCTTCACAACGATAACATTATCTCCTTTTTTTACATCATTAGATATATCAATAATAAAAGGAAGATATCCTCCAACATGCTTTATTTTATGTGAATTATTTACCCAAACATCCGCAACCTGCATTGCTCCTTCAAACCGGATAAATATCTTTTTCCCAAGTTCAGTTTTATCAATCGTAAGGTTTTTGCGGTACCATGCAATACCCTGCCATTGGTTGTTTACAACTAAAGGTTCCAGGTTAGCGGTATGCGGAAGAGTAACCACCTCCCATTTCGAATCATCTATATCCACTTTTGAGAAATCTGTATTGGTAGAATCCTTTATAAATTTCCAATCTGCATTAATAGATTTAACCTGCCTCAAACTGGTTTTTTCCATTTTACTGCATGCAAAGGAAAATATGCAGATTAATAGTATTGTTGACAGTTGATTCACTCTCATAATTATAAAATTAAGCAGTCAATATTTTTATTTGATGGAAAAGTCCTGAGAAAAGAATCCGATTACCGGAAGGGTATCATTATTCCTGTCAGGATTAAAAAAAGAGGCATTTTCCCAATGTGAACCATTGCCCCATCGGGTTTTACATTGTGAAGTAATCCATGCTGGTTCCCAGTAGACTACTCCAATTCCTCCGCCATTTACAACGGCTTTTGTCAAATCAGTCATGTAGTTAAGTTGTCCAACAGGTGTAGCCGGATACCCTTCGACCAGTGCATCCTGGTCAAGAATATTATTAGCCTGGTCAAAATTCTGAAGTGTCCATGGATAGGCAGTCTCAACAACCATGACATCCTTGCCATATTTCGATTTCAGTTTGGAAATTGCCTTATTCAATTCACCAATACTGTATTCCGACCATTTAGAATAGTAACTAAGACCTATTATATCGAACCCTGAAATATTGTTTTTAAATGCCTTTTCGAACCACACCAAAGCATTTTCGGGCTGAGCGATATGTATAATAATTTTTGGTTTAGTGGATTTTGAATAGGCATCATTTACAGCTTTAATAGCTCTATTTAAAAGAGCTATGTTCCTTTTCCAGTTAATCGAATCAGTCTCTTGATGGGGCTTACTCTGAAGAATTTCGATATTTGTTTCATTCCCGACCTGAATCATTTCGGGTAAAATTCCTTTATTATCTAATTTCTTTAAAGTTTGGTAAGTATAATTATATATGGAATCGAGAAGAATATTTTCATCGGTAATGGCAGCCCAAGCTGCAGGAATAATCTGTTGATGCGGATCAGCCCAATCGTCGGAATAATGGAAATCGAGTAAAACATTCATTCCTGCCTCTTTTGCCCTTCGAATGGTTTTTTCCACATCGGCATAATTGCTGTACTTTGTCCAGGTAGGGTTATGCCATAACCTTACACGCACAATGTTTGCACCACTGTTTTTAAAAATCAGAAAAGGATCGGTTTTAACACCATTCAATGAATAAAACCCGCCGCAATCTTCAATTTCATTCACATAAGAAAGATCGGCACCCAGGTAGAATATAGTTTGGGAATATCCTTTTGAAGTTATCAGGCAAACTGATAAAATCATTGTTAGTTTGATGAATTTGGTAGTACTTATAAAATTCATAATTTTAAAATAACAAGTTTTCAATAATAATTCAACTTCGATTCTGCCAGAAAACTTGGCAGAATCGAAGAAGAACTGCAAATTAAAATATTATTCCGTATACCCACTATTTTGAACTATAATACCATCACCTTCGTCGATAACAGACTGTGGTATAGGAAATAAAACCTGGAAATCCTGGGCATTGGTAATACCCCTATCCAGTGCATTCTGAATAAATTTACCATGCCTTATCAAATCTTGTCTTCTTGAACCTTCGCAATATAATTCACGAGCGCGTTCGTCAAGAATAGAATCTCTTAATGCTGATTGAGATAAGCCCGTATAATCATCAACACCTGCTCTTTCACGAACAAGATTAACATATTGATATGCATCGTCCGGACCACGTTGTTCGTTAATGGCCTCAGAAACCGAAAGCAATACTTCGGCATAACGATACACTACAACATCGATAGGATATTCCGGACCATCACCGGTTATACTGGTATATTTGAGCGGTATAGCACCAAGCAAGCCATTATCCCTCCCGATTGTATCAACTACTTTGCCTTTTTTTGTAATGCACTCATAAATAATCGTGTTCCGGCGAAGGTCCTTTGTTTCGAATTTATCAAAGTAGGTCCATGGCATATAGAAATCGTACCAGCCAGAACCACGAACAATATTAGTGCTACCTGCATAACCACTGGTATAATTTGCAGGGAACAAATGTTGAGGATACCAGTTTGGAGTAGAGGCATTACATGGTATTGAATAAATTAATTCGTCGTTTGCTTTTGTAATAAAAACATTAGCATAATCCGTTTCAAGTGCATATCCCATACCCATAATATCATTGCCAACAGCTTCAGCTTCTGCCCATTGTTTATTGTGCATATAGAGCTTTAGCAGCAACATACGAGCCATGCCTTTTGAAACACGGCCCCAGTTTTCAGCATCGGAATTGTATTTATCAGGAAATTCAGTAGTAGCAATAGCATCTTTTAAATCCTGTTCAATAGCGGCACAATATTCTGCACTTGAAGGCCTGGGAGTAATTTCATTAACATCAAGTGTTGCCGGATCGAGCTTTACATTTACCGGGCCAAAGAAATCGTATAAAATGTACATCAGCCATGCACGCAAAACCTTTGCTTCAGCAACATACTGGTTAACAATTTTCTCGTTAACTCCGGAATTCTGAATTTTATCAATTACATCTGTTGCACGGGCAACAAAACTGATTTTTGGATAGGTACTCTCATCACCTCCTGTCCAGGTAGATGGTCCCCATGCAAATGTATTTATTACATTTGTTGAATAATTATAAAACAATTCATCGGTTGAAACTACCGATTTCATGAAGTAAGTTCGGTTATTTGCATTATAAAGTGCAGCATACCAGGTTCCATCGCCCGGGTCAGTATCACCCCAACCAGAAGTAAAAGGAGCATATAAGCCAACCAAAGCAGCATAGAAATCTCCTTCGGTTTTAAAAAAGTTGTCTTCAGTCAGATCGGAAAAATTCTTCGATTCCAACTTGTCTTCACAGCTAGAGAGCATTACCAGGAATGCAAACATTGCGAGGAAGATATTAATTTTCAATATGTATTTTTTCATCTTTCG
>JAHEEB010000746.1 GCA_024640925.1 Bacteroidota bacterium
TATTATAAAATTAAGATAAGTGCAAAAGATAGTAGTAATCAAGAGGCTACTTGGCAGAAGGTTTTTCAGATAATTCAGGAAAAACCACAAATGCCTGTATGTACAAAGGATTGGATTATTCCCATTAAAAAATCCGGAG
The DNA here is from genome assembly GCA_024640925.1 of Bacteroidota bacterium. Classification (GTDB taxonomy): domain Bacteria; phylum Bacteroidota; class Bacteroidia; order Bacteroidales; family UBA10428; genus UBA10428. Next base: position 140 of record JAHEEB010000746.1, read on the forward strand.
AGCCGGGCGAAATTGCAGAGTTTTGGGTAGCCTCACTAACTCCCAATACTCCCATTTATTATGAGTTGTTACATGGTGATAAAATTATTGAAACCAGAACAATAATTGCAGGTAAAGAAGTTGAGAAAATTCGAATACCCATTCAGGAGAAATATAGGGGTGGATTTGCTGTGCAGTTTATCCAGGTAGCCGAAGGACAGTCTTTTGTTTCTTTGCAAGAGATAAATGTGCCTTATTCAAATAAAAAACTTGATATTTCCTTTGTCTCATATCGAAATAAATTGCTCCCCGGTGAACAGGAACAATGGAAGTTATTGTTAAAAAATAATTTGGGGGAGAAAGTAACTGCTGAAATGATGGCTACCCTGTATGATGCCTCTTTAGATGTGTTTGCACCACTTAACTGGGGTACAAATTTCTTAAACTACAAAAACCATAATTGGCATAAATGGAAAGAAGATCTTGTCCCTCGTTTATCAAATCCATATACTCTTTCCACTATCGAATATAGCCTATGGTCCTGGAATAAATATTATGCAAGTTTAAATCTAAATTACAATTACTATGGAGGTTACAATTCCTATTATGGAAATATACAATACCGTTTACAGCAAAAAATAGAACTCGAAGAGAAGAAGAAAAGGGAGGAGGAAAGAAGGAAAGAACAGAAAAAAATACAAGAGGGAAAAGACAAGGATAGAATTTTTCTTGAGAACATTATTGCTTCAAACAAATCCCTGCTTGAGTTATCAAAGAAAAACAAAGCTGAATTATTAGGGAATTCCGGGAATGTCACTGGAGTAATAACCTCAGGTACTGATAAAAAAGTATTAAAAGGTGCATCTATACTAGTTGTTGGTTCAACAACAGGAACGATAAGTGATATTGAGGGCAAATTTTCATTGGAGAGACTTCCTAAAGGCATTTGGTTAGAGATAAGCTATGTTGGTTTTCAAACCCAACAGATACAAGTCTTTACCGATTCTGTCTCGATAGTAATGGATGAGGAAATTCTGCCATTAGAGGAGATTGTGGTGGTGGGATATGGAACCATGAAAAAACAGAATGTAACTGGAGCAATTGTTAGTATCGAATCCAAGGAAATGGATTCTGATGTTGAAACAACACCTAATGAGGTTGCTAATGACGAATCCCTGGAAGAAGTAGTAACGCGCAAAAATTTTAATGAAACAGCCTTTTTCTACCCGCATTTAATAACTGACAGCCTTGGTGAAGTTACTGTTGACTTCACAATTCCCGAAGCACTAACCCGCTGGAAAATGATGGGCTTTGCGCATACCAAAGACTTTAAAACAGGTACCATCAGCAATACATTAATAACGCAAAAAGATGTTGCCATTGTAGTAAATGCGCCTCGCTTCCTGCGCGAGAACGACACCATAGAATTTGCTGCCAAAGTCAATAATTTAACAGACGGAAACCTAAGCGGTCATGCGCTTATTCAATTGTTCGATGCACTTACAAACAAACCCATCGACATAGTTATGCTTCTATCCGATGCTAAAATTCCTTTCTCTATTGAAAAGGGACAAAGCACAGGTCTCCGTTGGAAATTGGTAATTCCATCAGGAATTCAGGCTGTGAATTATAAAGTAATGGCCAAAGCCGGACAACATACCGATGGCGAGGAGAATATTTTACCTGTTTTGGTGAACAGCAAACTGGTTACGGAGAGTTTACCCTTTATGCTAAGACCAAAAGAAACTACAAAGTATCGATTCGATAAAATGGTTGATCAGAAGTCTACTACCTTAAGAAATGAAGCTTACACCATTGAATTCACCTCAAATCCGGCCTGGTATGCCATTCAGGCAATGCCCTATTTAATGGAGTATCCGTATGAGTGTGCCGAACAGTTATTTTCAAGGTTCTTTGCAAATTCGCTTTCAACAACAATCATGAATAGTTCGCCACGTATATTAGAAGTATTTACTACATGGAAAACAACAAATTCGGAATCCCTGGTTTCAAATCTTGAAAAGAATCAGGAATTAAAAGAATTACTCATACAGGAAACGCCCTGGTTGCGAAATGCGACAAACGAGACTGAGCGTAAGAAACGACTTGGTCTGCTGTTCGATTTAAACTATATGAGCAATAACATCAATTCAGCCTTTTTGAAACTTCAAAATAAGCAAACTCCTAATGGCGGATTTGCCTGGTTCGATGGGATGCCTGATGATCGTTACATAACGCAATACATAGTTACAGGCTTGGCTCAATTGCAACACCTGGGAGCTATTCAGCCCAATTATAAACGCGAAGTCGACCAAATGATCAGCAAGGCGATCAAATACCTTGATGCCCGAATTATTGAAGACTATAATCATTTATTAGAATTGGAGCACAAAGGCTTGATTAGAATGGAAGAAGATCACCTTTCGATAATGCAAATTCATTACCTGTATGCGAAAAGCTTTTTTGCCCCGGTTAAGCCTGACGAGAATTTAAAAGTTGCCTATGACTATTTCTATAAGCAGGCAAAAACCTATTGGCTACTCAAAAGTGAGTATGCCCAAGGTATGCTTTCCATTTCAATGAACAGAAGTGATGATAAAGATGTAGCCATGAAGATAATAAATTCACTTTCAGACAGAGCTATCCGTTCCAAAGAGTTGGGTATGTATTGGGCGGATAATAGCTATGGGTATTTTTGGTATGAGGCACCTATCGAAACCCAGGCAATGCTAATCGAGGCTTTTCATGAAGTAGCTGCCGATACAGTATCGATGGAAGAAATGAAAATATGGTTGTTAAGGAATAAGCAAACCAACGATTGGAAAACTACAAAAGCTACGGTTGCGGCCTGTTATGCAATACTGTTGCGCGGAACAGATCTTATCTCTGACACAAAAGTATTAGAAGTAGAAATTGGCGGAAAATCGCTCGAAAGCTTAAAAGAATTTTCTGCCGATGCAGGGACGGGATATGTGAAAACCAGCTTTAAAGGAAGCGAAATACAAGCCACAATGGGAGAGATTAAAGTGCATAATCCGAATAATGGTATTGCATGGGGAGCAGCCTACTGGCAATATTTCGAAAATCTGGATAAGATTACAGCTGCCGAAACAAATCTTAAGATCGTTAAGAAACTGTTTGTGAAAGAAAATACGAATTCAGGTCCCTCGCTGAGAGAGATTAACCCGGATAGTCC
>JAHEEB010000747.1 GCA_024640925.1 Bacteroidota bacterium
TATTGAAACGTACCAGGTCGATCAATAGTAGCCTCAATACAATAAATGGAGTTATCACCTTCCATACCTTTAAAAATAAACTCTTGCTTGGAAACCAAATCGCGATAATTCTCTGAAATAACCAATTCTATTCCAACATATTCGGGCAGAATATCATTGAGTTTTAATACAACCTGTCCGCTATAGACACTACCCGTTTCGATGGTTTCCGTATTTCTCTCAAGCAGTTTAACATCGACCACTTCCATTTTTCCCCAGGAGTATAAAATCTGTCTTTTCCAACGAGCAATTTCCTTGATTTTAAGAAAATCATTGGCCATCATCTCACTACTTCGTTTATACTGCTTTGTATAGAACTTATTAATGTAATCGTCAATCATCCGGCGTGTTGTAAAACGAGGCGAGATTCCAGCAATTGTGTTTTTAATATAACGAACCCAATCATGCGGTATTCCGTCCTTATCCCGATCATAAAAGGCTGGTAATATCTCATTTTCAAAAAGGCTATAAATTATTTCCGCATCCAAATCATCCTGAAATTGTGCATTATCGTATGTACGCTCATTTGTAAGGGCCCACCCTGCTTCGGGTTTATATCCTTCGACCCACCAACCGTCGAGAACACTAAAATGTAAAGTTCCATTCATAATTGCTTTCTCACCACTTGTGCCCGAAGCCTCCAACGGTCTGGTAGGTGTATTCAGCCAAATATCGGCACCTGATACAAGTAATTTGGCCAGCCCAATGCTATAGTTTTGCAGGAATAAAATTTTTCCAAGGAATTCAGGTTTTTTTGACATTTCAACAATCATTTTTATCAAATCCTGACCTGCCTTATCATTTGGATGGGCTTTACCTGCAAATATAAACTGAATAGGCCTGTTGGGGTTATTAATTAATTTGGCCAGCCTTTCCGGATTTCTAAATAACAAATGAGCCCTTTTATATGTTGCAAACCTGCGGGCAAAGACAACTGTAAGCACTTTGTCCGATAAGATATTATTAATTGCAACAATATTTTTTGGATCTTCATGACGTTTTATCCAGTTTTCTTTAAACCTGTCTTTAACCGAATAAATTAATTTTTTACGAAGAGCCTGTTTGATATTCCAAATCCTCTTATCATCAATTTCGTAAATCTTCTGCCAAAGATTGAAGTCTAGCTGGTTTTCATAGAAATTATTGTTAAACATTTCCATATAGACCTCTTTCCAGAGTGAAGAAGTCCAGGTTGCCCAATGCACACCATTTGTAACATAATCAATGTGTAATTCTTCGGAAAGATACCCAGGATATAAATTCACAAACATATCTTTGGTAACTTCGCAATGAAGCATAGACACACCGTTAATCTCTTGTGCCAAATGAGCTGCCAGGTAACTCATATTAAATTTTTCTCCCCAATCGTTCGGATTTGCACGACCAAGAGCCATAAATTCTTCCCACTTGATATTAAGTCTTCCGGGGTAATGTCCTAAATACTTCCTGAGTAAGTCCTCATCAAAATGGTCGTGACCGGCTGGCACAGGAGTATGTGTGGTAAATAATGTAGTACAACGTACAATCTCTTTGGCTTCAGTAAAAGCGAGTTTTTTATCTTTCATGAGCATTCGAATACGCTCAAGGCCAATAAATGCACTATGGCCTTCGTTGCTATGATAAAGATCCGGAGCAATACCCAACTCTGAAAAAGCCCTAATTCCTCCAACACCTAATAATAGTTCCTGTTTCAACCGGTTCTCATTATCACCACCATAAAGCTGATAAGATACTACCCTATCTTCATCAGCATTCATGTCAATATCAGCATCGAGAAGGTAAAGCTTAATGCGACCTATATCGATATACCATAAGCGGGCATGTATAGGCCGGCCTGGAAGCATTACTTCTATTGTAAGAAATTCCCCGTTATCTTTGCGAACCGGGTGAATCGGAAGTTTTGAAAAGTGTTGATAATCAAATATTGCCTGTTGCTCTCCCTTATTCGTAATAACCTGGCTAAAATACCCATGTCGGTATAGAATACCCATACCAACAATATTTATCTTTGCATCACTGGCTTCTTTAAGATAATCACCTGCAAGAATGCCTAAGCCACCAGAATATAACTTAAGGCAATCGTGGAAACCAAATTCCATACTAAAATAAGCAATGCGGGGCGATTTCAATTCAGAAACCCCTGCTACATAATCTTTAAAATGTTTGTAAACTTTATCAAGCTTCGAAACATAGTTTGCATCTTTGCCCAGTTCTGATAAACGTTTATATGGAACCTGCTCAAATAAAATAAACGGGTTAAAATCGCTCATTCTCCATATCGCAGGATCGATTGTTTCAAATAAATCCTGAGCCTCATCATCCCATGTCCACCAAATGTTTTCGGAAATTTCGTTTAGTTTGTTTAGCGACTTTGGAAGCTTTGATTTAACAATAATCCGCTTCCATTGTGGTTCATTTGACAAAGGTCTGATTTCGGCGTAGGTCTTCTCAACTTGCTTTTCAGCAATAACAACAAATTGATCAGAACGTGCCATCGCTTTTTCAAGTGCAATGGAATATGCCTGGTGATAATAAAACACCAATGAACGCCATAATGCGGTCTGTGATGTCTGAAAGGCATTCTTTCTTACAATATCTATAGATTCTGAATCTAACATATAGTTGCGAAGAATTTCAGTCTTAATTGATTCGGCAACCTCCAGATCATTATTATCATTCCGTTCAATAACAACAACACCATCAGATGGTCCTTTTGATTCGTTTTTTGTCCATAAACCAAAACCAGCAAGCGATGTAGTAATTGTTGGCACATGAAAAGCAACGCTCTCAAGTGGTGTATAACCCCAAGGTTCATAATACGAAGCAAATACAGTCTGATCAAGCCCAATAAGCAAATCGTAATAAGGAAGGTTAAAAATTCCATCATTCCCGTTCAGGTATGAGGGTACAAATATTATTTTAAGTTTATCATTCTTATTATTAAGTATATTGCTCTTTTTCAGGCATTGTGAAATTGGATCCCATTCCGGATCGTGCAGATAATGAGTAATGTATCGCAAACCACAATCGCATGGTTGGTTGTTGGTTAAAGCCGATTGAAGTTCCTTTCGTGGGCCATAATGATGCGCAGGGATAAGAAAGTAAGCCAACATTGGGCGATCGAGCATTTTTGATTCCTTTATTCTTTTTAGCGCTTCGATAAAAAGGTCGATACCCTTGTTCTTATATTCATACCTGCCACTGGTAGCTACAATATATGTGTTATCGGGAAGTTTTTCGTCAAATAAGGTACTGGCCGTTTTTAGGAGAATTTT
>JAHEEB010000748.1 GCA_024640925.1 Bacteroidota bacterium
TCCCAGATAGTTTCAATTCCGCTTTTTTCACGGGCAGAACAGGTAATTACATCGGGGTTCCATCCTGATTCGGTAGGTGGAAAAAGATGAAGAGCTCCGGCATATTCGGCCCTGGCAATATTGGCTTTTTGAATATTACTGCCATCAGCTTTGGTTATGGCAATTAAATCGGCCATCTCCATAATACCACGTTTAATTCCCTGAAGTTCATCGCCAGCTCCGGCAAGCATTAGCAAAAGAAAAAAATCAACCATGGAATGCACCGTAGTTTCAGACTGTCCAACTCCCACTGTTTCAATAATAATAACATCGAATCCGGCTGCTTCACATAAAAAAACTGTCTCTCTTGTCTTACGAGCTACTCCGCCTAATGATCCGGCAGAAGGTGATGGCCTGATAAATGCATTTTCATCTGTCGATAATGATTCCATACGTGTTTTATCGCCAAGTATACTCCCTTTTGAACGTTCGCTACTTGGATCAATAGCAAGAACGGCAACTTTATAACCTTTTGTGGTTAGAAATTTACCAAAAGACTCGATAAAAGAACTTTTTCCGACTCCCGGAACACCCGTAATACCAAGACGTATTGAGTTCCCCGAATAAGGCAGACAGTAATTAATTATCTCATGTGCTTTGCTGGTATGACCTGGTAAATTACTCTCTATAAGGGTTATTGCTTTACTCAGGAGAGTTCTGTTACCCTGTAATATGCCCTTTGCTAATTGTTCTACTGATAAATCGCGTCGTTTGGATTTTTTCAGAATGTCAACAGCATTCTTATTTGTTACAGATGGTTGTTCTACCCCACTGCTAACTGATAAGGCCGACTTATGTTTTAAATGTTCCATAATTGAGACAGCAAATATAGGCAACGCATCTAAAAAAATCAGAAATTAAGATTAAAATGAATAAACAATTGATTTTTGATGAACTGATTTATTTCTATTCAACCCAGATTAACCCTATAAGCCTTAAAGACTGAAACCAATTGAAATTTTCAATATTTCTAATGCTTTATTCAGGTTCAATATATCCCGTTATCCACAGAAACTGTTTATAATTAACCGGATCATCTGTAATTATTGTAACTCCTTTTTTGCTGAATCCTTTATATCCTTTTGAATCAAAATACACCCTTATGAATGTCGAATCACCAGGAGGTATTATTTTTTTCTCCGGAACAACAGCAGTGCACCCGCAAGTAGGTTTTACAGAACGAATATTCAAATCACGAATACCCTTATTGTTCAAAATAAAATCATAATATACTTTTTCTCCACCCTTTATTGTATCGAAATTATGCGTTTTGCTTTTAAAATAGGCAATTGGTTTATTTAGTTTTTCATCATCAGTTAACAGACTAAAATCTTCTCGAATATTAGCAGAAACAGTAAGTACACCTTTTGTTGTATTTCCATTCAAAACAGAAACCTTTATTCGATCGATAACAAAATCCCAATCATCGAACTTTTCTGAAATATACTTTACTTCAATCGTCCCTTCTTCGTGCCCTTTTAAACTCTCAAACATTGGTTTTACAGACAAATGATCAGGCACACTATCAAAAACAACTTTTATTGTTCTGTCAGATTTATTAATAACAGGTATAAACCTGGTTGCCTCGCTTTCGCTATATAAATAACCAAAATTTACCTGTGATTGCCGGAAAGCTAAAGGTCCTATATTGAATTTAAAATTAGTTGAATATGAACCACTCAATATTTTTCCTTTCAGTATTAATTCTGAGGGTGAATTGAACGCATTTGAAAAAACCTCAATTTTTTTATGATAATAGCCTGAACGATTAAAGGGATTAAGTAATAAAAGAATCTCAGCTTTTTCACCCGGAAAAATTGAATCTCTCTGGTATTTTTCAATACTTAAACCAGGGGCAATAATTCGATTAATAACCAAAGGCTCGCATCCTCTGTTTTCGAATTGATATGTAACCAGAAGGTTACCATCTGCTTCATAGATTTGTCCAAAATCATATTCCTGAAAAGAGAACACTATAAGCGCACTATCTGTTTCTTCACCATAAAGGTTTAGCGACAAAATAAAAAAAATACCCGATAAAACACGCTTATACAAATACATATAAAAAGACAATCTCTAATTCTGGCCTGATAACAAATTTAAGATTTTTATATACTAAAAAATCATTATTCTTGTTATTGTAATGAATATATACACATTCAACAAATAAAAAGTTCCATAATCATCCGATTAATTTAGCGAAAACATCTAATTTTATCGCAAAACAAGAATTGAATGAGAAGACTTCTCATACTACATACTTTGTTATTTGTGATTTTATTTAATTCATTTGGTCAGTTTTATAATGGCCATCAAATGCAATTTGGAAAAAGCCGGGTTCAATACAACGATTTTTACTGGACCTATTACCGATTTGAGAAATTCGATACTTACTTTAGCGAATATGGTCAGCAGCTGGCTCTATACACTGCAGAATATGCTGAAAAAGAAATACAGCGACTCGAAACATATTTTGATTATAACCTGGACAAACGTATTATTTTTATCATTTACAATAAGCTTTCTGATTTCAGACAAAGTAATATTGGTCTTATTACTGGTAAAACAGAGACAAACATAGGTGGTACAATACAAATTGACAGGAATAAAGTTTTTATTTATTTCGAAGGAGACTACAGAAAGTTTGAACAACAAATAACAGGAGCAATTGCCCAGGTATTGATTAACGAAATGATTTATGGACTGGGCTTTCGCGACAATGCTACAAACTCTACCCTTATTAACTTACCCGACTGGTATTTGAAAGGTTTGATTGACTTCGTTTCGAAGGGTTGGAACTTCGAAACTGAAAACCGTGTTAAAGATGGCATTTTAAGTAAAAAATTCAAAAGGTTTAACAGGCTTACGGGCGACGATGCAGCTTATGCCGGACATGCTTTCTGGAAATATGTTACAGAAACATACGGTGAGGCAGTAATTCCAAGCATACTCTACCTGACAAAAATAAATAAAAATGCAAATTCCGGATTCTATTACGTTTTGGGTTCGTCGTTGAAAGAGCTCTCATCAAATTGCTACCTTTATTACAAGGATTTATACGAAAAGCAAGAAGCAAAAGGTGTTTACCCTGCAGACAAACCAATTATAAAAAGGCCCGGAAAGAAAAAAGTTTATCAGCAGGTAAGAATAAGTCCAAATGGTAACTATATAGCCTATACAACCAATCAAATGGGAAAATACAAGATTTTCCTTTATGATAATAACTCGGGTAAAAAGAAAAAAATATTTGTCAGGGAACATAAACTGGAACAAAT
>JAHEEB010000749.1 GCA_024640925.1 Bacteroidota bacterium
TCAAGTGTTTATTTTTTCTGAGAACAATACCAATCAAGGAATTGATCATCATAAATGATACTGGTTCCCCATTTTTCAATAAACTTTTCTTTCAATTCATGGGGAAGATATTCCTTCTGTATTTTATTTCCAAGTCGGCTTCTGACTGGAATTAAAAATCCATCGCGCCATATTTCCGGGCAAGGATTAAAAAAAACAATGTCCTTTTTGACCATTTCAAACTTATTTTCTAATTCAAAAATAATTTTTTTTACCGAGTTTTTGCATCACAATGAGTTATTACTTCAAAGTAATGAGTGTACCAAACCTTCCACACGAAAATCCATCTCTTCGGGCCGAATAGAAAATATCAGGATTATCGAATGTGCATAAAGGATTAATCTCAATATTTTCTTCCATTAATCCTGCATTTAACAGGATTTGTTTGTTAACTCCCTTTAAATCCAGGTATTTTTTATCCATCACTTGGTTAACAAATCGGCTATAATCATTACCCAATTTTAATACCTCTTGTACTACTTCATTTCCCACTTCGTAATTTTTTTGAGATATGGCAGGTCCAATACCAGAAATGATATTTTTAGGTTTGCATTTAAAAACTTCAACCATTTTTTCCACCACATTTCTTACTATTCCCTTAACAGTTCCTTTCCAGCCAGCGTGAGCCACGGCAACTATATTTCTTAATGGATCATAAAAGACAACGGGTACGCAGTCAGCTGCCAACACACCAATTGCAATGCCCTTCTTATCTGTAATCAGAGCATCAGTTTCCTTTAAATTGATTGTTTTTTTTTCAACGATTGAAATATTTGCTGTATGACATTGATCCGGGAAGAAAACAGTTTCGGGTAATAGTCCTAACATTTCAGAAACCAAATAGCGATTCATATCTACATGTTGTTCATCGTCGTCAACCTTGTAGCTCAAATTAAGAGATTTATATTTTCCGGAACTGTATCCACCTGTTCTGCAAAAAATTTCGCATTGTATATTTTCGAAATCCTTATAGATTTTAAAACCTACGGTTTGGATGGCATTCGTGTTGAAAGGTTCTGAAGAAATAAGCATGAACCAAAAACATTAATTGTAGATCTGCAATACACCACTGGAATAATAAGCATTATATTGATGCAGAAAATATCTGGATACACTTCCATAGGCAGGTTGTCCTTCACTTGGTAAGACATATACTGATTCACATAAAGGACATACAGCAGTACTATTATCCTCAAGTTCAACAGCAATACTCTCAGGCAAACAATTAGGACAGGTCCGGTCAAATGCATAAAATTTGCTTACCCCATGAAAAATAATTAATCCGTTATTATCATATCCAAGGTTGCTTCCGCCATTAGGATGTGTAACTATCTCCACTGCTCCTGATGGCAAACGTATATCTATAAATTCGGGATCAGTATCAACACTTATGGTAACATTCATATATACATATGGAAATTCAAAATCATCCGGATCACTACAACCGATCGGAAGAAATGTTGAAATTAAAAAAAATAGTAAAAAATGAATTAATTTTGAGCGTCGCACCTTACAATAAATTTATTAGTTTTGACAAAAGTACATTTTATAAACGTTTTAAGGGTTGTTTTATTATTTTTATCCATTCTTATTGTCCAACCCTCAATGGCTCAAACGAGAACTGTTAAGAAAGCTACAAAAAAACAGGAAAAGGTTGAAGAGCAGCAAAAGAAGGATGATGAGAAGGCAAGGCAAAAAGGTATAAAAGAACATTACGAAAGGCAGTCCGATTATACCAAGGGACAAATGAAACAATCCGGTAAAAATTCAAAGAAATTCAATTCTGAAAGCAAAGATGGATTTTTTAAAAACTGGATAAATATGAGAAAACATAAATCAGAAGCAATAAAAAGATCAAGAAACAGAAGAAGATAAGATGGGAGAGAATAAAGGCTGGGATATAATTATTTATATAATAATTGGCTTAATAAGCGTAATTGGAGGTATTTATAAGAATGCCAATGATAAAAAAGAGGAAGAAAGGCAGAGACAAAGGCGCAAACAAGCCAACCTACCTGCCCCCAAAGATTCTCATCAAACAGATATTTCCAAAGAAATGGAGCGAGACCCTTTCGAAGATTTTATTCGCAGACAACTTGGACAAATTGAAGAAAAACCTGTACAATCAAAACCCCAAGCGGCTCCAATTATAAAGAAAACCGAAACTCAACCAAAACAAATTTTGCAAGAAGGAATTCCAGTGTTTGAAACTACAAAGAGTTCCCTTATATCAAACCGTATTGTTGAAGATTCTTTACTGCAGGAAGATCATATTAATAGCATAGAAGAATATGATTACAATGCCATATCAAAGGATGAGATTAGCGATTCATTTGATATGGAATTATCAGATTTTGAACCGAAAAAGGCCGTTATATATTCAGAAATTCTTAATCGGAAGGAATTTTAATATATCATTGGCATACTGAAGAATACATTATTATTTTCAAGGTTAAAAATATTTATTAAATTTGTAAAAGAAGAGTTCCGACGTAATTGTAGGAATTCTTTTTGCTTTTTTATACACCAGATAAATTAAATAAGGAGGTTTTTGATATGTCAAAAATTTCATATGTTACCGAAGAAGGCCTTCAAAAATTAAAAGAGGAACTTGAACACCTAATGAGTGTTGAAAGACCAGCCATCTCAAAGCAAATTGCGGAAGCTCGTGATAAGGGAGATCTTTCGGAGAATGCTGAATACGATGCTGCTAAAGATGCACAAGGTATGCTTGAGTTGCGAATTTCGAAACTTCAGAACATTATTGCCAATTCAAGAATTATTGATGAAACAAAGATTGATGTTTCGAAGGTGCAGATTCTGAGCAGAGTTAAAATTAAAAACAAAGCCAATAATGCAACTATGGTATATACTATAGTTGCCGAAAGCGAAGCAGATCTGAAAGCCGGAAAGATATCGGTTGATACTCCAATAGCTAAGGGTCTTATTGGGAAAAAAGTTGGTGATGTTGTTGATATTAGGGTTCCCTCGGGAAATATCCCTTTTGAAATCATAGAAATATCAAGATAACCTATGGCATCAATCTTTACAAAGATTATAAAAGGAGAGATTCCTTGTTATAAAGTTGCCGAAGATGACAATTTTTTTGCTTTCCTCGATATTAACCCCCTGTCAAAAGGGCATACGCTGGTTGTTCCAAAAAAGGAAATCGAATACATTTTTGATATCGAAGATGGAGAATATATGCAACTGACATTGTTTGCAAAAAAAATTGCCCTCGCCATTGAAAAATCTGTTGAATGTAAACGAGTTG
>JAHEEB010000750.1 GCA_024640925.1 Bacteroidota bacterium
ACCATACAAGTCCGGAAGCTTTTAACACAATCGATTAAATATCAAGATATAGATCCAGTAAAAGCAGATAGTTTTGCTACAGTCGCTTTAGCCATCAGTAAAAAAAATAATTACTCTTTCGGTTTATCTGAATCATATTTTTGTCTTGCCTCTACTGATCGAGTTAGAAATCACAACATCGAAGCCATTGAATACTATTCCAAAAGCCTTTTAAATGTACATAGAGATAGTATATTTAAAATCCAAAAAATATATCAGTGGTTAGGATTGTGCCTGGCCTACGAATCTCAGTTTGATAGTTCAATTGTTTACCTCAACAAAAGTCTGCAACTTGCACAAAAAATCAAAAACAAAAGACAAATTGCCGAAGTATTTGTTTGTATTTCAAAATATCATCTTACAAAAAATGAATACCAAAACGCTTTGGATTATTGCCAGAAAGCAAGAAATATTTGTGATAGCACCCTAAATCCTGATTTATTATGGAGAATTAAGAACTTTATAGGATGGATAAAGTTAAATATGGGCAATTACAAAGAAGCAATGGAACTTTTTTACGAAACATTACCGGAAATAAATAACTCAACCTTTAGAAGTGAAGATAAATATAAGTTATATGTCTATATTGCCACGGTTCACTATAACTTAAAAGATTATTCCAAGTCTGTTTATTATCACTCGCTTGCCTTACAACAATCAAAAAAAATAAACAATAAAGAACTGGCAAATTACTATTATGGAAATACCAACTTTTACATGGGAGTTATTTTCAAGGATCTTAATAATTTTGATTCGGCATCAATATACCTGAGAGAAGCTGAGAACAGCATAGAGTACATGAAAGATTTGCAAGCCAAAGAAATGGTCTATTATCGAATCGGGGAAGTTTTCTTTAATAAAAAACAATATGATAGTTCTTTCTATTATTATTTAAAAGGAAAAAAGGTAAGTGAAATGGCAAAAGATACCTTTGGAATGAAACTATCTTCACTAGGTATTGGAAAAATATATTTTGAATTAAAAAATTATAAAAATGCCATCAATTACCTTGAGGATGCTGTTAATAATAAATATATAACAGATGAGATTATATTAGATGGCTCGAAATACCTTAGTGAATTATATTCTCAATTAGGTTGCTATAAAAAAGCTTTACATTACTATATTCTATACAAAGAAACTAGCGACAAAAAATTTAACGAAGAAAACATTAAACGTATTACCCAACTCGAACTTCAATACATTTTTGACGATAAACAAAAAAAATCGGAATTTGCCCGTCAACAAGAAAAATTGCTTTTTGAAACTCAAATAAGAAACAACCGCACTACTATGTATCTTGTTGCTTTTGGATTTATTATTTCTGTATTATTTTCAATTGCAATCTTCAGACAATACCGAAATAAGAGGCAGGCTAACCATGAAAAAGAAATACTCATTAAAGAAATCCATCACCGGGTAAAGAATAACCTCCAGGTAATTTCAAGTATGCTCAGTCTGCAAAGTAGTTACCTGGCCGATCAGAAAATAAAAGATGCTGTTGCTGAAAGCCAGGGAAGGGTTAAAGCTATGGCCCTCATACACCAAATGCTTTATCAGCACGATGATTTCTCAGCAATAGAAATAGATGTTTATATTGAACAACTATGTTCAGTTATCTCTTCAACCTATTCAACAAATGAGAAAATAAAACTGAACACAGAGATTGAAAAACTAAAATTGGATATTGACACAGCGATTCCACTGGGACTCATTGTTAATGAGATTCTTACAAATTCATACAAATACGCCTTTGCTGGCAGGGAAGATGGTCTCATAAGGGTAGAGATTATGCGTAAAACCGCTGATAAATACTATCTTTGCATTAAGGATGATGGTATCGGGATTCCTTTAAATGTTGTCGAAAGTCCTTCGGGCAAATCGCTCGGACTAAACCTGGTAAAGATTTTAACCAGGCAACTTAAAGGAAACCTGGAAATAAAAACTGAGAAGGGTACAAGTTTTGAGATTACATTTACAGAGATTATAAAAACCAGTAGAAAAACAGCCTAGAAATATTTCATCATGAACGATCCAACAAAAATAAAAATCGCACTTATTGAGGATGAACTGATTATTGCAGAGGACATGCGTACTCATCTTGAAAATTTTGGGTATTCGGTCTCCGGACCTGCTACCAGCTTTGATGAAGCGATGGGACTTTTTGAGACAGATAAACCAGATATTGCTCTTGTTGATATTGTTTTAGATGGACCAAAGGATGGAATCGACGTAGCCGATTGGATTAAAAAAAAATTTAATATTCCTGTTATCTTCCTTACATCTCATGCCGACAAACATACTGTCGAAAGAGCCAAAGCAGTAAAACCCGATGGTTATCTAGTAAAGCCATTTAATACAAAAGAACTGTATACTACTATCGAGATTGCTTTTTATAATTACGTTAATAAAACACAGACATCAGAACCCCCTGCTGAAGAAGCCGCCTATATCTTAAATGATAGTTTGTTCATTAAGAAAGACCACTTGCTCATTAAAGTCCGCTTCGATGAACTGATGTGGATCAAGGCCGAAGGAAATTATATCGAGCTTCATTGTCAAAACAAAAAATACCTCACTCGTTCAACCTTAAAAGATTTTCTGGTAAAACTACCTTCTAATCAGTTTTTTCAGGTGCATAAATCGTATGCTGTTAACCTTAAATGCATCGATGCCATTGAATATAGCAGTATAATAATTGGAAAGGAAAACATTCCAATGAGCCGTACCTACCTCGATAGTTTAAAAAACATCATTCCATTCGATTTTTAAGATTAGTTTTGTCTTTGAATCTTTGTGACCCTATTAGAAATTTCGTGTTTAAAGTTGCTGTTATTAATAAAATTCCCTCTTTATAAAAATCAGACATCACATCACTAATCCTTTTCATTTCATCACCAGCTGTGGTAGTTCATCCCATTTTTTTGTTTTGGCTTTATGTTTGGTCTAAATTTACCTCATAAAATAACCAGTGTTACGATTAAGATAAGGAATTAAGTTTATTCACTAAAAACAACTGACCCGTGAAAACTATGTTCGATTTAAATATGATTTCAAATCCGGCAGAATCGGTTGCAAATGTTAAAATCGAAATGCCTTTGGACGGAAACTTTAACGCAGTGTTAATTGATTTATGCGGAAAAAAAGTAGGTCAATTTTTCCCTGAGGAAAAAAAAATGAGTATTGATTTACATAATCTTCCCAGAAGTGTATATATTCTTCAAATATATAATGAGTGTGGTAACATGCAAACTTTCAAGCTGATTAATAATT
>JAHEEB010000751.1 GCA_024640925.1 Bacteroidota bacterium
TTGTTGTTGGTTTATTGGGAGGCGTTGACTCAAGCATTGCTGCTTACCTGCTCAAGCAGGAAGGATATGATGTTATGGGCATGTTTATGATAAACTGGCACGACACAACCGGAACAATTGCTGGCGATTGTCCCTGGAACGATGATCTCATTGTTGCAGAACTTGTTGCCCGTAAGCTTGATATTCCTTTTAAATCGATTGATTTTAGTGAACAATATGCACAACGTGTTGTTGATTATATGTTCAGAGAGTACCAAGGTGGTCGTACACCAAACCCTGATGTATTATGTAATCGTGAAGTCAAGTTTGATTTGTTTGCTAAGGCTGCATTTGATTTGGGTGCCGATTATGTTGCTACCGGGCATTATTGTCGTAAAGAGATTATCAACAAAGATGGGGTTGAAATTAACAGATTATTAGCCGGGCTCGATCCATCAAAAGAACAAAGTTATTTTCTTTGCCAGGTTAGTCAACAGCAATTGAGTACAGCTCTTTTCCCGATAGGTCATCTTTACAAGACAGAAATCAGACGCATGGCAAAGGAATTGCAGCTTCCTACAGCGGAAAAGAAAGACAGTCAGGGAATTTGTTTTGTCGGAAAAATTGATCTCCCCACTTTTCTTCAGCAAAAACTTAAAGCCAAAAAGGGAATTACTGTTGAGATAGCCAAAGATTCACCGGAAAATCCTGCTTTTAATGTGCCTTCCATCGGCCTGGATTATACGATTACAGAACTTGCTGATTTTGCCAGACAAGTTTCTTATAAACCAGATATGGGTAAGAGTTCAGGTATTCATAATGGAGCCCATTTTTTTACTATTGGTCAACGTAAAGGAATAAATATTGGTGGCCGTAAGGAACCTCTGTTTGTCCTTTCTATCGATGTGAAAGAAAATATTGTTTATGTGGGCCAGGGACACGATCACCCGGGACTAAACCGATATGGTTTGTATATTAATTCAGATGATATTCATTGGATAAGGCCAGACCTTCTCCTGAAACCAGGAGAGAAACAGCAATGCCTGGTCAGAGTTCGTTACCGTCAGCCTCTTCAGAGAGCATGCTTATACCAAACTACTGAGGGCATGTACATTTTGTTTGAATGTGCACAGAGAGGTATAACCTCCGGACAATTTGCTGCCTGGTATTACGACGATGAACTGGTTGGTTCGGGAGTTATTAATTAATATTATTGAAAAAAGGGTAAAGTTTATCTTCTTATAAGTACCTTTTTAACTACCCTGTTTCCATTTGTATCCATAATTATAAGTAAATAGATTCCTTCTTCAAATGAAGATACAGGAATTGATATCAGTCCTGAATTTTCATATTCTTTGTCAATAATAACCTTTCCGGTTAAATCCATCAGGCTTACCCGTTCTCTGTTGTTCCCCTGGTTACCCGTTTTTATAAATAGTAAATCTCTCACAGGGTTTGGAAAAACTTGAGCTAAACACGTCTGTTCTTCTACGTCTTCGATAATTTGGACAGGCAATCGCTTTATTGTAATTTCAAGTTCATAACTTCCAGTTTTACCTGTAAAATATGGACCTACCCAAAAATAGAGCGTTTTGGCACCATCGACTTTAATTTCTTCTGTAATTTCATCGTAAGAGCCTGACCAGAATCTGCCTCCGACAGAGTATTGCATCATTGCATCAAGGGTGTAATTCCGGCTTATATTGCTGAAAACATCTTGCAGTCTGGCTAAAATTGTATAGGAATAACCAGCTTCAAGCTCTATTTTGTAATAATCTTCATCATTGCTGATATGTATTGAAGAACCGCTTGTTACAAGTGTATCTGAATTGTTGGTAAAAGATCCAGTAAGATTATAAGCTGTTCTTTGCAAGTTGTTGTTTTCATATATATCTGCCTTTAAAGGGCTTTCCTTTACTACAAGTTCAATAGGATTAACATAATCTGACGATGAACCAGTCAGCTGATAATTACCAGTGTCGTACTTGTGAGAAACTGCCAACAGGTACGTTCCTGGATTTACATTAAGCATGCTTGTATAAAAAGTTAACCCGTTAGTATAATGACTGTTGGAAGGGAGTGTCATACCAGTTTTTTGCTGGATATTCGAGACAAATTTTCCTTCTGTTGTATACAAAGCAGCCTTAAAAGAGCCCGTAAAAGCTGTTGCAGAAAAGTTTACTATGTCTGTCCATACAGTAAGTGATTTATCTCCATAAATTTCTGTTTCCGGATTGACTGTGATAGAGGAGAATAGTTGGATATCTTTTGTGTTTATAACAGTAATAGCTGTAGAATCTGAGATTGTATTATTGCTTTCGGCGTGAATCCCTATCCAATTGCTGTTTTGTGTCCGGTAATATATGAATATCTGATATTTCCCAGGAAGTAAAGTTAATATCCCGGTTGTGGAGAACTTAAGTGTATCGCTATATGAACTGTTAGCTTCCAGGGCGATTCCCGTCTTTATTTCTACTTTATCAACAAAAACACCGTTCTGGTCAAATACTGCTGCACAATAGTCTCCCTTGAATGTTGAATCTCCATTGTTTCTTATATTGGTATATATGGTAAACCCCATTCCATATTTAATGGTATCGGTATTGGAAGTAATACTCTGACAAAGCTCCAGGTCGTTTGTGTTTAAAGACACATCGGGTTTTATTCCAATCAATGCTACCTGATTACTATTAAAAGTATACGGGCCCGAATTAATCCCGGTATAAACAGGACTTAATGCATCTATCATAAAATAACCATCATATTTGCCTCTCCAACCCCAGTTCATATGAAAAAATCCATTGGCATCATAACCATCGCACGCAAATGTGTGGCCACCTTGTCCGTACCCGGCATATTGGATAGGTCGTCCTGCATTAAGTTCATTTTTTAAAAGAGCGGTCCATTCATCATCCGAAAAATCTTTTCTTTCAAGTCCCTTAATATCTGTGGAATATCCGAAATATGTTTTATAAGCATATTCGGCACAATAAACATTGGGCGATTTGTTGGATATAACATAAGCACCACTGCCCGAAACTCCATAGTCCATCTCGACTGATATACCGCAATGGTACATTATTGTTGCCACTTCGGAGTTGACAATTGTCAACGAGTCAGGCATTGCTGTCCAGTTATAATATGTACGTCCAAAGTTGGCCGACAAAGTTCCATATTTATTATGGTTGTATGAATGGAAGCCAAAACCATGCTTCGGGTACTCATAGAAGTTCATTATTTGTGCCATTGCTGTAGCAACACAACCTGTAACAGTATATTTACTGGAGTCGTTATCGTAAGGACACAGAGCATTTACATATGGATATTGTC
>JAHEEB010000752.1 GCA_024640925.1 Bacteroidota bacterium
GGAGAGAGCTGGTCAATTAGTTTCTTTAGTTTATACGATTCCAGTATCGCTTTTTCTGCCTGATAATCTGCTCTACCGGCTGTTTTATATTGAATAAAATAATCATCAATATCATTTGCACATAAGGCAGGGTATAAGACTGACAGGAGGATAATATGGATAACTATTTTCTTCATACCTGTGAGTGTGTTGGATTGCTTAATTTATTGACAAACGAAAAATAAAATACCCCCAACCTTTTTTTATAAAAAAATGGAAGGGGGTTATAGACACCAAAATCTACGAATTTCAGCCTGGTATAATTAGCAGGTTTATTTGAATAATTATGTTCAAATGAAAGTATTTGATTTGTGTATTCATAGTCACCGATACTCGATTTGGCCTGTTTCCCTATTTGGTTTAAATCTTGCGAATGCTGAATACAAGTAGAATCAGCTAATACAGCGAATGAGAGGGTAACTGATATTTTTGAGAAAGATTTCAAAATGTAATGTTTGTTTTGGAATGGTAATTGGTTATTGTAGGCTCCAAATAAAAGGAGCGCGGTTACTCAACTTTCCAAATGCGTGGCACTGGTTGCCAATTCCTCAGAATAGTTAAGACCACGCCCATACCGGGCATTGGCCTTGCTTCCGAGGAATTCAAAAATTACCAGTTTTCGCACTTGGAAACAATAGCAAATGCTATGTCATTGAGTTCTTTTGGTTTAATGCAATACTCTTTATGTCATTTTATATTTTTTACACAGTTATACGTTCTGCAAAAATACCAGATTTTTTTTAGGAGGCAAACAATTTTTGTTTATTGGTGGTTGATTTAATGTAGGTTAGTGTATGTAAATCGCTTTTAACAAGAAAAATTATTTAAAAAAAAATCTGGAATTTTGAATTTTTTGAAGAAAAACGGTTTATTAATTGCCTGAAAACAGTTTATCCGTTTTTCACGATAGACATTTAAAGCAAATTCATGCGAAAATTCAAGTTTTTGCATCAGAAATAAAGCAATTTTAAAGCTTTTTAAATATGGAAACTGGAAAATTAAGTGAAAACTACTGCAAACTGATAGCAAAACAAATGCTTTTTAATGGTGGTCTCATGGAAAATTAAAGCTCAACCTTATTAAAAATGGATTTTTCCATTGAAATAAGGTTGAACTTACCGGGAATAATTGATTTTAATGGTAGTATTGTTTCAAATATTAGGTATCTGTACCCTTATTGTTAGCATTTAGGTACTCGGACAATGTCAAATTTGCATTCCTTATGCCCCTTATGCACGCGAGCTGTTCATAAAATACACTACCTGTATCATTCAAATATTCCTGCTGTGCATCAGATACACAAGTATTGTTTGAATTGTACTCACCAGGTAAATTTTCCAAACTATTTTTTTCATTTCCTTCAGGATCGTTTATTGAAAAGTCGATTAAACATACACAGCTCTTTTCAAATAGGCTTTTGGATGGTGAATATTCTATATATCCATAATTGTGCAGATCGCTCATACATTTGTAAAATGTATGGTTCGAGCCTATTTTGCTATATTTCAGGAGTAGGACACGATTCAATGGCAATGGGTTAATAAACCTATTCAGAATCCAGGATTGAAAGAGGGCATGGTACAAGCAGATATGAATTGAATTCAGCCTCTTATCTGTATTAGATTTCTGGTAAAACAAGGAAAGATGCTTGATGTATTCCATAATGCATAATTAAAAGCGTTTCGTATCCAGAATCAGTTTGTTCTGCTTTTTATTATCTATAAGGATTTTCTGTATATCCTCATAATCATAATACAAAGCTCCTCCCATCTTGGTGTAGGGTATTGTGCCATTAATCCGTAAAGTCTGAAGGGTGCCTGGAGAGATATTCAACAGCTTTCTCACATCTGGCGATTTTAACCATCTCTTAGCTGGTTTCCCATGACTTTCATTTAACATGACTTTAATACTTTCAAGTAATTCTAATTTTAGATCTTTTAGATCATCGGTTGTTGCAACTTGTGTTGGCATATTTTTATATTTTAAATTGTTACAATGCAAAGCAAAAAACATTTTCAATGTGCATCCAGTCTCTACAGGTTGTACAACCACCATTAACTATTTGATTTAACTACCCTTACTCAAAAAAAAATAATTTTAAATTAGTTATCATGAAAAGGAATCAGTATTATTTAGCATTTATTTTCTACTTTTGAATCATTAAGTCCTTTATAAAGGACGATAAGCGAAATCCTCCTGTATATATTCCAGTAACAATATTTTGCGCTTTAGCGTAAACAATATTTAATAATTTGTTGATTAAAATTATTTCATTATGGCCAAGCATCAAATATTGCAAGAACCTTTAACAAAGCTTCAACTGAGCAAAGAGTTTCTTGAAATGGCAGAAAAAAATAATTTTCATACCCTTGAAGAAATCCTAAGATTACCATCCTATGAGATGAGAAAATTACCTTTGTTTGGTTACAGGATGTTTTATGAGCTATTAACTATTTTGGAGAAAAATGATCTTAAATCAGAACTGAGGGACAGTTAGGTTTATTTTTGCTGAAATTCCTTTTTGTTTACCTCGTTCACCATTTTTATCAAATAGTCTTTCACAACGCTTATGTTGTTTTCTTCATGCTTATAGAATTTAGCGCTCAGACTCAATGGTGAAACAACATCTGTCTGTTTTGTTATTATATTCCTGGAAAAAAAACGAATAACATCGCTCTGTCTTGGATTTTTAATGATTTCGCAATCAACCAGTAATTTTAAGAAGCATCCCAGTTGGGCAACTGACATTCCAGTGTGTATTTTAACTCCGATATCCAATGGTTCATTCTGTTGCTTATCACATTCAATCAGTTTTGTTTCTTTTTCAAGGAACTCTATTTCTTCGTATATCCATGTTGTAATTTGAGCCTTTAGTAAATTGTTTTGTGGTTCAAATGCAACATTGGGCTGAACTTCTACTTGTTTAAAGCGCTTTAAACAAATTAACAAAATCTGGAGCTTTTTACTTTGTTGACTGGGTTCACTCAAATCAGTTATGATTTTATTTACCAGGTAACTGAGAAACCAGCTATCATTAAAATTTATAGAAATTAGACTTAGTATTAGTGGAATTGTATAATCATTTTTGTCTTCTTTAATAAATTCCAGTTGTTTAATCAATAGATTAAAATACTCGATTCTTTTAAAGGATATTCCTCGCTCTAAACCAGTTTGGACAAAGATTTGAATTGGACTCAGAATTATCTCCACCAACAAAGGTTCAACATAAATTTTTCTTTTCTGAAGTTGGGATATCTTATTTTGAAGGAT
>JAHEEB010000120.1:0-6957 GCA_024640925.1 Bacteroidota bacterium
AGTTCAGGTATCGAAGGATGGAACAAAAAAATATTTGTTTGAAGCCGAAAATCAAAAATTTATTGAAACTGCATACATCCCTGAGAAAAATAGAAGCACCTTATGTATTTCCTCTCAAGTTGGATGTAAAATGGGATGCAGATTCTGTATGACAGCCAGACAAGGTCTGCAAGGACAGTTAACTTCTGGTGATATACTAAACCAGATAATGAGTCTGCCTGAATTTGAATCGCTCACAAATTATGTTTTCATGGGTATGGGCGAACCTTTTGATAATTTAGATGAAGTACTTAGAACATTAAATATACTTACAGCCGAATGGGGCTTTGCCATTAGTCCGCGTAGAATTACTGTTTCAACAATTGGTCTTGTACCCGGAATGATAAAGTTTCTGAATGAAAGTAAATGCAACCTTGCAATTAGTCTTCATTCCCCTTTTGATGATGAACGTAAGAAACTTATGCCAGTTCAGCGGCTCTATCCAATATCTGAGGTTATGAAGACTTTACGTGACCATAAAATTGAAAAACCACGCCGGTTGTCATTTGAATATATTTTGTTTAAAGATTTAAACGATTCAGATCTGCATATAAAAGAAATTGCCCGTTTATTAAATGGAGTAAGGTGTCATGTAAATCTAATGCATTACCATAGTATTCCAGGTTCGATTCTAACCGGAAGCAGCGATGAAACACTGATACGGTTTCGTGATAAGCTAAATGATAAAGGGATAGTAGCAACCATTAGAGCATCGAGAGGTATGGATATATCTGCCGCTTGTGGTCTTTTATCTACAGGTGAATCAAACCCGGAGTTTACCAACTAAACCAGTAGTTACGATTTTTACAAAAATCTAAATTCACCTTCAACTTATTAATTTATTTTATTTACTATCTTTTACTCAAAATAAGGTATTTGTTCTCTGATTATTTGATAAACCAGACTTGCAAATGAGAACTATGTATATTATGTTTGTTTTATTGTGTCAATGTTTTGTTCTATATGGACAATCCAGACTAGGGGTTGCCTTGCCCGATTCTTCCATTGTTTCACTAACATCTCGTTCAGGCCGGCTATATTGTGGCATTGATAATTTACTTAAAGTAAATATTGATGATTTTAAAACCAAGGATTCTGTATTTCTACAAGCCAATAATGGAATTGTAATAAACGATTATCCATTCATTGTTATACCAGAAAGACCCGGATCGTTAAGAATTACCGTTATGAGTACTGATGGCAAAACTCAACGTAACTTGGGTTTTATCAATTTTGCGGTTGATAATCTCCCTGAACCAAAATTATTAATCGATACAATTATTGTTACTGACAATATTGCCCTTCCCAGAGAGCACCTGATAAAAGCTAAACAATTAAGTATATTTATTTCCAATGATATAATAGATTCGTATAAATGGTATACGATCAAAGAATTTTCAATGGGTTATTACCTTGGGGGATATAATATCTCACAAAATAATACAGGTTGTGCGTTTAATGAAGCTATGCATAAAATTATTATGGGTGTTTTACCCGATAGGTATTTTATAATTACGGTTATTATAGAGAGCAATACCGGAATAATAAAAACCTGGCCAATAGCCAGAAAAATATATGTTATTGATTTGCCCTGATTTTAGCAAGAGCATCTTTTATAGGTAACCTCTTCCCCTCCTGATAAGCAACAACAAATGCCTTATTAACTTGTATTTGTTTCAGTAAGGTATTAGCCTGATTAAAGTTATCGAATTCACCAATTGAATATTTATACCAGTTATCTTCAAATGCCTCTATGATAGGCAAATTACCCGAATAAATATTTTCGCGAATATAATTTTCCTCAATTTTTGACGTATGGGCTGCTATTTGAACTTTAAACACAATTGGAGCTTCCTTCTTTTTAGCTGCAGGCTGAATTTCCGAAATTGGTTTTTGAACAAATAAATCATCTGGCGGTTTACTAATTGCTGGATCTTTAAATGCGGCTTCAACCTGGCTTGGCGTAACATCATCGTCCCATCCATAATTGTATTCTACCGGAAAATCCTGGTAAATTTGAAGAGCTCTTCCTCTATCTCTTATAGAAAGTTTTTCAAGTTCTAAGGCTTCAGCCATTTTATATTGAACCAGTTCCGGTTTTTCAAACATAAGAATAAGATCTCTTATTGATAAAGCTCTATCATAAGCTTTTGAAGCTTTCCGATCGTAAAACTTGGCTTTATTTAGTCCGGATGCATAACTATATTGTTTATTCATTAGTTCGCCACGTTTAACGCAATTCTCCTGAAAAACAGTATATATCACCATCATTCCCTCGCGGTATTTTTCCGAAGCTTCGAGCAATGTTTTTACAACTTTTTTATATTCTGGTGAAGTAGCATCTGGTTTATCTGTCTCCTTCATTGATTCGAAACTATTGATTGCGTCTCGTTCTATGATATATGCTTGATTAATAATTTCAACGCCCTTATCAATTCTTTTTTCATCAATAACATCGAGTTTTACGCTCAAATCTTTTCTAAAATCGGCAGATTGAAATTGTTGAGCATACAGATTCCCTGACAGACAACAAAGTAAAAAGCCAAATAAACTATGAATTCTTAATAACATCCCTCTACGATTAATCACTTTAACAAAAATAGTTATACTCTATAAAACAAAAAAATCAGGAACCATAATGAATGGACCTGATCAATAAATTAATATACTAAAGGGGTTATTCTGAAATTTCATTCGATACCTCAGGCGCTTTACTTATTAATATCCCCAGGATAATAACAGAAGCAACTTGAATAACCAGTAAAAAATCCATAATGCTTTTTTTTTAACAAATTTATTCATTCGTCAATAAAAAACAAGCTTTTATCAATAGTATTTTTACATTAATTTAAAAAGATATTAACAGGTCCATATAATAAAAACGTAATACTATTATTTATAAATCCTTAAAATCAGTTCTGCTCTTCTGTTCTGTTGATGATCAGCTTCTGTACACTGCTGACAATATTTTTTTTGTTGTTTCTCTCCTATACCATGCGAAATTATTCTTAATTCTCCAATACCTTGAGATAAAAAGTATTCTCTCAAAAAACGTGCCCTTTCTTCCGAAAGTGCCCTGTTATACATGTCGCTTCCGCGTTTATCTGTGTGTGCAGCAATCTCCAGGAAATAATCAGGCCTTTCTTTTAATATTTTAAGTATTTCCTGTAGTTGATTATCGCTATTATCAGGGATTCTAAAAAGATCCAATCCATAAAATATTATCTTTGAATCTACCTGTTGTGTTTCATCAATAAATTTATGTACTTCAGGATCCTTTGCTTCAGCAGGATCGACATGAACTTCCTTTAAAGCTTTCATTACCCGTTCAGGAGTTTCAGCAATATAAGCAACCAGTTCACTGTTAACGATATTTAAGTTTTTATAGATTTCTTTTGCTTCAAAATAAGAAGATTTCTTTGCTATCAAATAATTATAGTTCTTTCCATCATAATGTTCATAGGTAGGTTCATTGCCCGAATATATTTTCTGAAGTGCTTTCTGGTCAAGCTTTTCTTTGCTCGATGTAAGTTGAATTGCAAAAAAATGTTCTGGTAAAGATGGTTTTTCAACTAATGAAGGTTCAAGCTCAAAAGCAATGGGCTCAGGTTCCTTGATTGATTTGATAACAGCTAATTTTCCTATTTCCAGTGATGGATTACCAATATAGGACATGTTCGAGGTATTGATAGTAAATGATTTCGTTTCGTATCCTTCCTTTTCCACCTTAATAGTCAGCTCTTCGCCGGGCAGGGCATCAATTAATAACCGTCCATTATCTGCCAGGGCAAGTACTTCATTTTTACCAACACTTCGGTTAACTGTAATATTGACATTCTTAAGGTTTTCACCATTATTTTGATCGACAATTTCACCTGAAAGTGTAAGTTTATGTATAGTAAATTTATAAATATCGTCATTTCCCTTGCCACCAGGACGGTTTGAAGTGAAATACCCAGAAAGGCCTGAATCGAAATATATGCCATAATCGTTTCCTGGTGAATTAACAGGGGAACCTAAATTTCGGGCATAATTATTACTTTCTGCCAAATTAATGGAATAAATATCAAAACCTCCCAGCCCTCCTTGACCATCTGTTGCAAAAAATATGATACTATCATTCAGCATAAATGGGTACAGTTCATCTCCAGCTGAATTTACTCTTTCGCCAAGGTTCAGGATATTTTCAAATCCATGGCTCGTATAATCGGCTTTATATAAATCCCACCCGCCATAACCTCCGGGTGCATCTGAAGCAAAAATCATGAATTTTCCATCGTAACTAAGCGACGGATAAGCAATAGCATATTTAAAACTACTTAAATAAAAAGCCTCAGGCCTTGAAATTTCTTTGTTAACACCAATGAAAGCTTTATACAGACTATAGCCTAAAGAGTAATCATTTTGCTGGTTTGGCTGATACCGGCAAATATATATCTCTTTGGTCTTAGGTACAATAGCGTATCCTATTTCACCAAACCGGGTATTTGCAGGTCCACTTACTTTTTTTGGTGCTTCAAAAGTAGCAGACTGATTTATATTTGAAAGAAATAAATCTGAAGTATATTTCTCATTGATTTCGTCCTTTTTATCACGTGTAGAAAGAAAATAAAACGAATTATCCAATATGGCTGCTCCAAAATCAGTAGCTTCAGAGTTAACTGGCAGATTTTCTTCAGTGAAACAAGAAGAATCGGTATAATACCTGTTTATATTTTCGATACTTGAAATATATCGCATAGCTAACTGATCGTTGTATTCAAGCAATTCGTTATAACGCAGGAAATGTTTTCGGGCATCATCGTACTTTCCCTGCATCATATATACTTGTCCTAAAGATAAATGAACAATCGGATTACCCTCTTCATCTGTTTTTATTATCCGGTTGTAGTAGAGAGCTGCTTTCTCCGGTTGATCTATTTCTTTATAGGAAACGGCAATTTTATACCAAACATCTGCATCTCCTTCAAATGATGCCAGATATTCTTTATATTTTTCAATAGCTTTAATATAGTTTTTTTCAAGATATAATGCATCGGCTTTTCTCAGCATCCGCTGTTCCCTGTTTTGTGCAGGAAACTGGCTATATGAATTGATAAATGTAAAAATGAAAATAACAGAAAATAACGATAACTTATTAAATATAATTTTAAGAATAGAGTTCATTCTTTATGTTAATTAGTTTGTAAAATACATTGCAATTCACCAAACAGGTTTTTTATCGAGTTTTGTGTTGTTTCATCAAACTCGGTCAACTTTATTTTCCCTTCGGTAAAATTGTTCACAAAATTAGTTGCCAGAACTTTTCTTGACAAACTATTTAATAAAATATATTCCGAATTTTTTTCGGTGATTCCAACTCGTTGAAGGAGTATAAATTTCTTAAAATCTAAAGCGGAAAATATATCTTCAATCATTTCAAACTGATCAAACAGGCGAATTCTTGAAGATGCCCCATTTATGCCCAATAGAGAGTATTCCTTAAGTTCATTAAAAACATCCATACTATTATTTCCAAACAGTATAACACCAAAATGGACCTGCCAACCAGACATTATATTAACTAATAAGGATATCGTATTTAATCCGGTAGCAGGAATAAATTTAAATGTCGATAATTCTGGCGACAATTTTGACAACCAATGCAGGTAGTAATAAGTTATAATATCCGGTACAATAATGTTATTGTTAGAATGTACTATTTGCTGATCAGATAAACGAATTCCCATTAAAGAATAAATAGGAGTTAATGTATCAGCAGTTGCCATACTCAACATAGATGGATCATAAATAATGGTCTCGCTTTTATCATCTTTGTCATCAGCCCGCTGAACTGCTAATATTCGGTACAATTTTTCGGGTTTTACCAGGTGTGGCGAGTGAGTACAATATATTATCTGAAGTTTTTCTTTAAGATCTTCAAATACTTTAAGGACATCTTCCTGAGCCCTTGCATGCAAGCTCAATCCGGGTTCATCAATTAGCAGAACTAAGTTCGATTCTGATTTCACAGCTGCAGCCTTCAATTCGAGATAGAATGATAAAAACCATCTGACTCCCCTGCTCCTCTGCTTTGGATATAAACGTTCCTGTTTATCTTTAATCCAAAATTCGAGATATGGTTTACCACTTTTTTCTGGTACAGTATAATCGTAATGTTCGAGTTCGAACTGCATTTTTATTTTATTATCCTTTCCAATTTCCTGACTCCAATAATCCTGGAAATTGATAGTTACATCTGAATTTAATGCTTCAATCCGTTGTTTCAGTATTCGGTTATTCCTTTCCCTGAAAAAGGAAGGATCCAACCCTGAAATTGTAATAAAATTAAGAGCTGCTTTATACCCTTCAACATTGGAGTTTTCGTTAAGAACATCTTCCAGATCGATCTTATTTGGCAGCAAACCACTGAAATCCTCAAAAAATATAAACTTAGGAATATATTTAAAAAGCTCCTCGCCAATTGAATATTGATCATATAAAAGATTTATATCTTTTAGTTCCTGAACCGCTTCTTTCTCTGCCTGATTTAAATCCTTGCCTTCCTTATATATCTTTATTGCTGTGGATATAATAAGTCTCACCTGGAATTCATTTTTTTCTATATTATTTCTGAGCTGGTTGTATTGTTTTTTTTCCAGTTCCAGTTTTTGATTCGCATTTTGTTTTGCTTTACCACTTGTGCAAAGGTCATAAAGGTGCTCTAGCTCTAATATTTTAATACGCGATTCTTCAACGGCATCAATTAAAAGGCGCTTCTGCTCAACATGATATTTTAAAGTACGGCCAATACTAATTTTTTCAGATAATTCCTGCGACTTTACTTTTAATTGCTGTAAGTTTTCTTCATTGGCTTTACTTTTTGCAATTATTTCGCTGAAATGTAATTCGAGTTTTTGAACTTCTTTATCTAAAGCA
>JAHEEB010000120.1:6967-8894 GCA_024640925.1 Bacteroidota bacterium
AGCATCTTTATCATTAGGTTTTTTAGCCTTACGAAGAATCTTTCTCTTCGATTCAATTTCTCTTTGTTTTAATTGTAATTGTTTCTGTAATTCAACCTTTTCTTTTTCGCCATTATGTAAATCAGAAAAAACTTTATCACTGCTTATAAGCAATTCCTCTATAGCTTTACAAGTCTCATTTTCAATACCTTTTCTTTCTTGATGTTTCTTTTCAAAATATACAAATACTTCATCAGTAGAGATGTATAAAACATTACTCTTATCCGATTTCCATTCGCGAGTAAGCACAAATTCGCTTTGTTTCCTGATTACATCAAGTAATCCCTCGGGCAACCTTAACGGATCTAAGTAATCCGACAGTTTTGTTTTATCATCAATAATAAACCTGCAACTGACTCTGGGATAAGTATTATCGCTACGCAAGACATCTTCATCGAGTAAATTGGTATAGAAACTATATAAAGCTTCGAGAACAGAGGTTTTACCCGACTCATTCTGCCCGATTAAAATGGTAATATTATCACTGGCTAATGAGCGCCAACCAGAATTGATAATTGATCGGTGATTTTGAATGTTGAAATCTGTTAGTTTGATTGGTCCCATAATATGTATACTGAAACAATGATTTGAAAATTAATAAAAAATTACGGTCATCCGAAAAAATTATAACAAAAAATAGAAATTCCTTAACTAAGTTTCATATTCATAAGAATTTAAAATAGCCTAAATACTAAACAACAGGTTTAATAAAAACATTATAGAATGCGTATTCCCAAGATAGTTACATCATCTAGTTGAGGAAGATCTCCCTTCCACCGGAAAAATTCTTTTCTTAACATATCTTTTTGTATCGATACTGGTTTTGAACTGCATTCGACCAATAATTCCCTGAATTTATTGTATTTGTATTTTTTTTGATCTGGCCCACCAAATTGGTCAGGAAAACCATCGGTAAAAATGTAAAGCATATCGTCAGTATGTAACTTGAAAACAGTATTTCTGAACGAATCTTCAAATTCAGCAGCAACACCAATCGGCATTTTATCGCCTTCGAGCTGATGTATTATATTGCTTCTTACAATATATACCGGATTAAAAGCTCCTGCAAACTGAAGAATTTTATTTTGAGGATCAATGATGCACAATGCCATATCAATCCCATCTTTTTGTTCTTGTTCTTTTCCTGTTTGATCCAATGCTTTCATCATGTATTCCCTAAGGTTATTCAAGACAAAAGCTGCCGATGTAGGCTGAAATTTTGATATTACCAGGTTAAGAAAGGATATTCCCAAAATACTCAAAAATGCACCAGGAACACCATGTCCGGTGCTATCTCCAACAGCAAGTATTATTTTTTCATTTTCGCGGTGTATCCAATAGAAATCGCCACTAACAATATCTCTTGGCATAAATAACATAAAACTGTTTGGAAACATATGTTTCATTTCTGAAACTTTTGGAAACAGTGATTGTTGTATATAGCTGGCATATTGAAGACTCTGTTCCAGTTCTTTTTGTTGCTTTTGCAAACTTTTTATCAAGTCTTCTTTCTCATCTATTTTTACTTTCATAGGATTCAGGATGTGTGAATTTGGTTCTTATTGAAAGCTTTAGATTTTATCAGATTTTTTTCTTCTACTTCATGATAATCCACATTGCATGAATAAATATAAGATGAAACATGCATTTTAGGACAAAAAAACACAATAATTTAAAAACCGGCTGAAGAAAAAGTCAAAACCAGATAATCATCGCCACTAAGTAAATAGACTATTTCGCCACGACTTGTTTTTATTGCTTTTATAAATTTATAGTTTCCGGAAATCTGTTTATTTGCAATAGCAGCACCAGTGCCATTATTGCTATATTTATTAAGAGAACTGCCAGTTAATGTATTATTTAAAACCAGTATTTCGTTAACTGGCAG
>JAHEEB010000753.1 GCA_024640925.1 Bacteroidota bacterium
ATCAATGGTTTTATTCCAAATAGCTGATTCCCATGAAAAAACGGCTTTGTATTCTTTCTTATTTTCAAGCAGGAAATTATACCATGTGGATGTTGAGAATTCAGAATATTTATTAAAATATTCATCAATTTGTGGCGAATAATTAAAAACATTTATTGTATCCTGCATTCTCACAGCACAGGATAATTGGCCAGTTATATTTTCAGGAATATTAAGAGAAATGTTCATTTTTACATTCTCACCTTTTTTGAAATAGTCTGAAACTAATTGAACTTTAAGTTCCGGTTTCTTATTGCAAGTATATTCAACAAGTGTATCCTGAAGAACTTTGTTCTGGTTATCAACAACAAGTATAGAAATTAATCCTGTTTCATTTCCTTTCAGATTGTAACTGTATGACAAAGCATTTCTAACATTATTTTTTTCTGAAAAAATGAGCTCTCCGTGTAAATAGCCCACAATATTTGTATTCGGAAAAATGGAAGCATTACTTGTAGGAATAGTAGCGATAATAAGGCTATCGTTTGATATTTTACATTTCACATCAAATAGAGCAATTTTATTCTTTCCTTGATTTTGAGGGTATTTGACAACGGGTAAAGAGGTTAGATTTTCATCTCCATAGTTCATTATTAAAACGGGAGCCTGAAATACGAAATCGCTGCTCCAGTTTATCATCCATCGTGTATATGCCCGAAAAACATACATTCCTGTCCTGATAGAATCGGGAATCATTGCTTTTCCAGATGTTACTCCATCGGTAGCATTTGATCTCCAGTTAACGAGAACATTGCCTTTACTGTCAACAATATCGAAGTATACTATTGCACTGATGCCATATTGATTGCCAGACACAGAACTTGCGATGTATGCTTTGTAAGGGAGAATTTCCCCTGCGGAAATAATATTCCGTGCCAGATGTACAAAAACTTTTTCGGGCTGACCCCAGCCGCATCCATTTCCTTTATTAACAATTCCGTTAGACTGACAAATAAGATTATTCTCAATAAAAAATACGAGTATAATAGCCAGTGAGATATGTTTTATTGTTCGGATCATTTTATTTTCTATTATCTTTCTATGAAATCATATACCAGTACAGTGTCACACCTGGAAACAGTGGGAGCAATATATGTATCAAGAGATCTTTTCTCATAGTGCTCAGTTTGTAAAGACCAAAAAAAGGCAAAATACTTTCTGACATGTCTTGAAATTTCAAAGTTCCCCAAAACAATTTCATCGGGATCTGATGTACAATAAATATTCCCTATAATTTGAGATGGCTGAGGATCAAAAATTTTATCATCTGCCGTAAGTTGAGTTTCAATTTTTTTGTAATAGTTATATGTTTCTTCTGACATTGAATATGCATCACTGATAATGACCCACCCTTTTGGCATGGTTACACTTGTATCACCATGTTGCGTTGAATAGTCGAACTGGCAATCAACAAAACCAATGTCTTTTTTATCAACCATTTCACTATCACTAAGTGTGGGTTGAATAATAGGAAGAGTGTTCATTTTTACAATTTCCACACAATAATGACTTGTAGTGGTTTGTTCTACTGGATGTGAAACATAATAAAGACTTTGATAAATAGCAGTGTTTTCAAAGCGAATATATTTTTTATTGTTATCCTTACTTTTTGCCGACTCAAATAAGAATAAACCTGGCAAAGTAGTAGTAAGAATATCGCCATAACTGTTAGTATAATCGATAATGTTTTCTCCTATTTTTGCTTCCATATCCGATATCTCAATTTCGCCTGGCAAAGCTTGGGGAGTAGACTGGTACTCTTTACCATCACTTGTTTTAACAGAAATATAATACTCTGCATTGTTACTTAAGGCCAAAGCATCTAATTCAATTTTATAATACCCCTTCCCATTTTTAGTTAATGGATACGAATTTCCTTTATTATTTTTCAGGTAAACAGTTGCATCAATTGCTATATTCTTAGATTGATCAAATGGTGACGCATAAAAAACAGATACGCTCAAATAATCAGAAAAATCATCGAGACAGCCATTTATAACTACAATTTTTTTATCCGATTCTAATCCATCTGGTTCATAAATTTTCTTACACCCGTTAAGAAGAATCAGAAAAAAAACGAAAAAGAGATATGTATATATTGTTTTCATTATTTTATACTTAGAAAATAAAGTTATAGGTAATGGTTGGCAGAGGAATACCTATAATGTAAAGGGTATACAAACTATATTGCTTAAAATTATTGTCTAATGTTGGTTCTACCTTCTGGTAAAATACAGAATATGCATTTTTCCTGCCATATACATTCACAACACTAAAGGTCCAGCTTCCTTTCCACTTTTTTGATCGTCTCAGACTTTCGTCAATACTCAGTGCTAAATCTAACCGATGATAGTCCGGCAACCTGTATTTATTCCTTTCGGAATAATAAATAAGCGTGTACCCTCCTGAGTTATATTGATATTCAGGAAGTGTTACAGCCCTTCCTGTAGAATAGCTGAATGTGCCAGTAAGTCTTATGCGTTTATTTACATGGTATGTAGTAACAATGGACAAATTGTGTGGTTTATCAACCGATGATGGAAACCATTCATTATTGTTTATTTTTTCTTCAGAAAACACACTACCGGTTTTCCGTAATGACCTCGAATAAGTATAGCTTAACCACCCTTCAACATCGCCTGAATTCTTTCTGAACATAAGCTCTGCACCATAATTTCTTCCGATTGCATTAATAACATCAGTTTCAACATGAGAATTCATATCAATTACTGCATCGTTTTTGTATTCCGATAAATTATTGATGTCTTTGTAATAGAACTCCAGCGAAGTTTCGAGCAGGTTGTTGAGCCAGTTTCTGTAATAACCAAAAGCATATTGATCTGAAACAATAGGTTTTATGTTTGCATCTGCCAGTTTCCATCGGTCTTTTGGTGTTGAAATAGAAGTATAAGAAAGGAGTGATATATATTGATTGTTGCGGTTATAACTCAATTTAACAGAGCTGTACCGGCTTGTTTGAAGTTTTAAAGAGACACGTGGTTCAAAACCCGAATAAGTTTTGATTATTTCGCCTTTATTATAAGATAGGGTATCTGTTATTGAGTTTTCATTTTTAGTTACTTCAGGATCATAAACATATACTTTTGAACTACCCAGATAATCAAAACGTGATACTCGCATACCAACACTTAATGAAAGCCATTTGGAAATATCGAAATTATCGCTTAAAAAGATTCCTATTTCACGACCGTTTTCCGGTCGGAGGGACTTAGGGACAACAACTGAGCTATCT
>JAHEEB010000754.1:0-2830 GCA_024640925.1 Bacteroidota bacterium
TTCCTTACCTATTATAGCAATGGAAATCCTGTACGAGAAGAAATTTATAAAAATGATGTTCTGGTAGAAGGGAAATGCTTCACATCAGCGGGTTCCGATACTACCTATTTTAACTATTTCTCGCCGCCTTCCTTTTTAGGTGGTGATGTAAACCAGTTTAAATTGTGGATAGTGGATAAATTGCAATACCCTGTTGAGGCAAGGTTGAATAAAGAAGAAGGAGAGGTTAGTGTTAAATTTACCGTAGATAAAAACGGAAAAGTAAAGACATTGCAGATTACAAAACAGGATAAAAACTACTTCAATTCCGAGGTTCTAAGAGTAATAGCCGAATCGCCACTTTGGAAACCGGCTATGCACGATACCGATACTATTGAGGTAAGTGTTGAAATTCCGGTAAAGTTTACCTTACCTAAACCCGAATAAAATTTGTTCCTTTAACAAATAACAACATATTCAATTTCAATGAAAAACATTTTAATTAGCTCAACTTTCATTTTTCTGTCAGTTACAATTTACGCACAGGAAAAAGAGCCTGAAAATTCAGTATCTATAATAGAAGTAGCAGTCCAGGAAGAGGCTCCTAATCCGGATGAAGGGTATTTTATTGTTGAAGAAAATGCAATGTTTCAGGGTGGAGATATATACTCTTTTGTAAACTGGGTTAACCAAAATCTGAAATATCCGGTCGATGCAGACGTTTCAGGAAGAATTTTTCTTGAATTTAGTGTGGACACATTGGGTACTGTTGCTGACATCAAACTTTTAAGAGGAATCGATCCAAAGCTGGACGAAGAAGCGATACGGGTTGTAAAAAGCTCACCAAAATGGACCCCGGCAAAGCAAAACGGAGTTAAGGTAAAGCAGAAAATCACTATTCCGGTAAGTTTTACTTTGCAATAATCGGATGAAATGTAGATTGTTAATCCATCCATTGGCATTTCTGTGCAGCAAATACTTTTCATTCTCCAGATACAATAGATACCGTTTTCCAATTGCACAGTACCGCAGTTAATAGAGGTTCAATTTTTCTTTGTCCCCGATTCCAATACATTATAAATGTAAAACCAAACAAGGTTAGACTAATCAGCAAATTATCAACATTTTGCATGTTAAGTTTGATAGAAACCTTCAAAATAAAAGGATAAACGTTTATCAGGATTTTATTATTCTATTTTTTTTTAATTTGAACAGTTAATTAAATTAAACTCATGAAATATAGATTGTTAATCCTGACAACAATGATTTCCTTCTCCTTTGGCATTTATGCGCAGCAAAAAGGACAAGAAGGTGAGCCTCAGATGATTGAATTAGTAGAACCGGATCATAGTAATGAAGGTGTATGGTTTGTTGAAGTAAATGCTTCATTTAATGGAGGTGATTTAAAGACTTTTGAGACATGGGTAATGGAAAACCTGAAATACCCCGAAGAAGCAATTAAAGATTCTATCTATGGCAAAGTAATTATACAATTTAGTGTTGATAAAACAGGCGCGGTTTGTGAAACAAAAGTAATACGAAGTGTAAATCCGTTATTGGATAATGAAGCATTACGCGTGGTTAATAGCTCCCCTGCCTGGAAACCTGCAAAAATAAGCGGAGTGGAATTAAAGCAAAATTTTGTTATTCCGGTATATTTTACTTTGCAATAATCGGATGAAAACAGGAACAATAGTTTTTATGTTGTTCTTAAATTCAATCTGTTTGTTTGCCCGACATGCCTATTTCAGTGATAATACAGCAACTGTAAGGGTAGAAAATATTACAGGCGAAAAAGATACAGGCACATGGGTTGTTGAAGAACCAGCTACTTTTAAAGGGAATGACTCCAAAGCATTTTTTAGATGGTTCGTTGAGCATTTTCAATACCCTGCTGATGCTGTCAATGATGGCATATTTTTAAAAATAGTTGTTCAGTTTTGTATCGATAAAACAGGTAAAATCTGCGATATAAAATTTTTGTATCCTACCTATCCTTCGCTTGAAAAAGAAGTTATAAGAGTTCTTGAAAGCTCGCCCAAATGGAAACCCGCTAGAAATAACCATGTTAAGGTAAAACAAACGATTGCCATGCCAATATCAATTAATCTGCAGTAATTTTACCGACAAGAAAAGAAAATTGAATCATTATAAAAAGAATAATTTCATGAAACTTACTACCTTATCAATCCTGTTTTTATTTGCTATTTCTTCCTTTGGCCAAATTACGTTCGAAAAAGGATATTTTATTGACAATGAAAATAACAAAACAGAATGTTTAATTAAGAATGAAGACTGGAAAAATAATCCGGCAGAGATTGAATATATGTTAACGGAGAATGGTACCTCACAAAAAATGGGTATATCTTCAATTAAGGAGTTTTCGATTTCGGATTTCTCGAAATACATAAGGGCTGATGTTAATATTGATCGAACATCACATGATATAGATAAGCTTACCGCAGAAAAAAATCCTGTTTGGCACAGGGAACAATTGTTTTTAAAAGTTCTTGTTGAGGGAAAAGCATCTTTGTATTATTTTTTTGATGGAGATATTTTTCGGTTTTTTTATTCAGTAAATGATTCGATTCTACAGTTAGTTTACAAAGAATATTTACAAAATAACAGGGTATATAAAAATAACACCTTTCATTCTCAACTTTGGGATAATGTTAAATGTGAAGGATCCAGCATAAATTCAGTAGATATTCTTAGTTATCAGAAAAATCAACTTGAGAAGTATTTTAAAAATTACAATGAATGCGTTGAGGCGCCCTATTTCATTTACAATGAAAAAAGAGATTTTTATAATCTCAGAATTACTCCGGGATTAAAATACTCAGCACTATCG
>JAHEEB010000754.1:2840-3292 GCA_024640925.1 Bacteroidota bacterium
AATAATGTTGGACCAGGTTATGATTATAATTTTGATAAAGGAGTTGACCTTCGGATAGGTCTGGAATCTGAGCTTATTCTTCCTTTTAAAAAGAATAAATGGGGAGTAATTTTAGAACCCACATTCCAACGTTATAATTCTGAGATTACCCAGAATAATGAAACCGTATCAATTAATTATCGATCGGTAGATGTTCCTTTAGGAGTTAGGTATAGTATGTTTTTAAATGAAAACTCCAGGATTTTTCTTGATGCTTTCTATATTTCCCAGTTTTCTTTGTTATTTAATTCATCCATTGAATTTGAAAATTCATCACTAGAAATAAAAACCAGGAAATGTTATGCAACAGGTATTGGATATGCTTATAAAAGGATGAGTGCAGAGGTTAGATATTATACAGATCAGGATATTCTTCAGAAGTACGTATACTGGTATTCAGAATACAGCAATAT
>JAHEEB010000121.1:0-588 GCA_024640925.1 Bacteroidota bacterium
AGTTGATTAAAAATCCTGATGTCATAAACAATCTTATCTTTGATAAAAAAGGTTACCGAATAGATACCTTTACAACTGTCTGGCCAACTTGTGGCGAAAAAATAAATTATCTTTTTCTTAATAAAAGGTTTGATACAATTTATTTAATTAAAATAAACTGAAAAATATTTACCTTACTAATAGCCAACTGTTTTTATGGGTCTACATTAGACCCGTTCCAAGAAAAAAACTTTCAACACAGAAGGATTTACGGAACAGATTATCAGGTAAAAAGAAAATATCAAATGAAACCATTATCTAAGAAAGATGTTCTGTATTTATAAGGGAAGCTTACAGGATGATAGTCTTATATAATCTGGTTAGAGTTAACAGGCACCTTGCCAAATGAAAAATCGGAGACTCAATTTGTTCCTAATACAGTCATCACAAAAGGCCGGGAAAATTGAAAGAGAAGATTGCAGTGGAATTGAAGGATGATATATTCATCAACTTACTAATACCGACAGTAATATATTTTTTGCAGTATCAATTTTTTTTACAAAATTGCAGCACGACTTACTTGTATAAAATACATTTAGTTTAAATGTA
>JAHEEB010000121.1:598-8854 GCA_024640925.1 Bacteroidota bacterium
AATTATATTTTCTAATATAAATCAATAACCAATAACCAATACACATAATTATGAAGAAACTTATTTCAATTATCAGTTTATGCATAGTTTACGCAAATTATGTATTATCTCAGTCGTTAACAGCTTCACCTTCTACATCAGTATATTCGGGTGGAAGCTCTACTGTTACTTTTGTTCCAGGGAATACTTCATTTTTAGGATATTCATGGTATAAACAAGAATCAGGAGCATCTGAAGTTGCCCTAACTTCTTATAATAATGGTTTATCGGTTACCTTAACAAATATTACAACAACGACTAAAGTTATTTGTTGGGGTAATTATCAAGGGGGAGGTGTAAAATATGAAATTACTATAACTGTTCTACCATTCAGTGCAGGAACTATTACAGGTGACACAATTATCTGCCAAGGTGGGTTAGTAGGACTACTATCCTTTTCAACAGCCCCGAGCGGCAGTAATTCTGAAACATACCAATGGCAGGTATATACTGACGGTTCTGGTTGGGGGGACTTATCTCAAACAACAAATACATGTACCCCCGGAATTCAAATCTATGATACAAAATATTTTCGTTGTCTTGTTGATCCGGGTAATGGTGATGCTGTAGCAACCAATACACTGGTAGTAAAAGTCGACACAGGTTTTGTTCAAACCATTCAAAACGATCAATCCATTTGTTATAGTACTTCTCCCGTAGCTCTTACACAAAACCTCACCCGTGGCGGAAAAGCTCCATATACCTACCAATGGGAATCGTCTTCAAATAAAACCGACTGGTCTGAAATTTCTTCTGCTACCGCTTCTTCCTATTCTCCTAATGTGCTAAGTCAAAACATGTACTATAGAAGAGTGGCTACGGATGTGTGTGACAAGGAAAATTCAAGCAACATAGTTACAATTTCTGTAAGTGAAAAGCTAACACAAACCATAAAATCGAAGGCCGCATACTGCAAATATGAACCTGTAGAGGTTAATGCTGTTACTCCCATCTCTATAAATAACTGGTATGGCCCGGACAAAAAGTTTATTGGAGATTCAGATACCCTATCAATTGGTCTAATTAGTGAGAATTGCACATATTACCTGCAATCTATTGACAAAAACGGGTGTAAGTCCGATACAGTGCCCGTTTCAATTGTACTCGACGAAGTAAAGGCTGATTTTGCTGTGAATGTGTATAATTTAAAAACAGGTGCAGAACAAAACTTTATCAACAATAGTACTGGTGCACAATCGTACCAATGGATTGATAGCTTAGTATCAACACAGGAGTCTCCAAGTCAATATTATTATACCCTTGGATGGTACGATGTTACTTTAATAGCAACTTCATCCAACGGATGTGCTGATACGTGCACCAAAACAAAAGTCTTTC
Organism: Bacteroidota bacterium; assembly: GCA_024640925.1. Taxonomy (GTDB): domain Bacteria; phylum Bacteroidota; class Bacteroidia; order Bacteroidales; family UBA10428; genus UBA10428. The sequence goes on from JAHEEB010000121.1 coordinate 1,976, forward strand.
AGGTAATTAAAGGTTCAGCTATTGGTGAAAATACTATTGAAGAGATTCAATCGTATCCACAACCGGCAGTTAATGTCCTCAATGTTGTTGCTCCAGTAACCAGCGAAGCTTCTTTATCCATCTATTCCTTATCAGGACAAAAATTAAAAGATTATATTGTTTATACTTCAACTAATATAATTGATATATCATGGTTGAAACCAGGCACATATTTTATACTGATTACAACTTCTGAGGGAGAAAATCTGACCTCTAAATTTGTTAAACAGTAAGGCTAACTTCTGTAAAACATATGATAAGTCCTATTGTTGCTCTAAGTAACAACAGGACTTTTTTATGCTTTTTTTATAAGAACTTCACACTATATCAATAAACTATTTTTTTCGATTCGTTTTCTAAAACATAAAATCTTGTTACATCAAATTCATTCATCCTGTTATTCAAAATGACTATTTGTAAATCTTTAGCAATTCTTTGGGGTAAAAAGCATCCAATATTTTTGACACCCTCTTTTAAGTTACAAATTTTAATTTTTTTGTAACAAATTTTCGTTCAAATGTTACAAATTTTAATGTTCGGGTTACTTAATACATTGCTCTTCATTTAACAACGAACTAACTTAAACGAATGATTATAAGATTTAAATATAGTCAACTCAATAAACTTTTAGGGGCTGTATAAAAGGAAAAGAACTAAAAATCGGTTGTTTTATGTATTCCAGCAATTTGTATTTATTATAGTTGAATTAGTAGGTCAATTTCTCATAATAATAAAGGAACCATCGAATAACCTGCTTCCTCCATTACAGCCCTTTTTTTTACAATATTTAAAAAGATTAAAACATAAAATAAGTACCATAATGAATTTTGATTCCAGATTAAAAAAATTACAGGAAGATTATAAAAGATTGATAGAGCGTAAAAACACCCCAGTCTTTTCAGTAAATGGAATATTTGAAAGGTATGAGTTCCCGATTCTTACCGCAGCCCATGCTCCTCTCCACTGGAGATTTGATTTGAACAAAGAAACAAATCCTTTTCTTTTGGAAAGAATTGGAATAAATGCCACTTTCAACTCTGGGGCAATGAAGTTTAACAATAAATACATTCTTATTGTCCGGGTTGAAGCAACCGACAGAAAATCGTTTTTTGCTGTTGCTGAAAGTCCAAATGGCATTGATAATTTTAAGTTCTGGGATCGCCCGATTACCTTGCCCGAAACAGAAGAGCCTGATACAAATGTTTATGATATGCGAGTCGTGCAGCATGACGATGGTTGGATTTATGGCTTATTTTGTACTGAGCGCCGCGATTCGAAAGCTCCAAAAGAAGATCAGTCTGCCGCTGTTGCTAATTGTGGAATTGCACGAACAAAAGATTTAATTAACTGGGAGAGATTACCCGATTTAATTAGTTATTCCGGACAACAGAGAAATGTTGTACTGCACCCTGAATTTATTAACGGAAGATATGCTCTTTACACCAGGCCACAAGACGGCTTTATTGATACCGGTTCTGGCGGTGGAATAGGTTTCGGCTATACCGATAGCATGGAAAAAGCAGAAGTAAAGGCAGAAATTATTGTTGATCCGAAAGTATACCATACTATTACAGAAATTAAAAACGGTCTTGGCCCTGCTCCTATAAAAACCGCTGAAGGTTGGCTTCAACTGGCTCATGGCGTTCGAAATACTGCTGCCGGTTTGCGCTATGTAATTTATGTGTTTATGACTGACTTAAAAAACCCTGAAAAGGTTATTTTCAAGCCAGCCGGATACTTTATTGCACCTGAAGGCTTCGAAAGAGTTGGTGATGTTTCTAATGTTACCTTTACCAACGGCTGGATAGCCGATAAAGATGGAAAGGTATTTATCTATTATGCAAGCTCTGATACACGAATGCATGTAGCCACAACCTCGGTTGAAAAACTGATTGATTATTGCAAAAACACCCCTGAGGATGGGTTACGATCGGCTGCAACAGTAAAAACGATTAATTCTCTTATTGATCGGAATTTGCAAACCGGTTTAAAATTTTGAATCGATTAACACTCTATAGCCCTAACAAAAACTAATTAAAACTTAAAACTTATGAAACTTAAAATCCTTGCAAAATTAAGGTTTTCATTTGTGCTTTTCCTTACAGGCTTTACCTTATCGGTTTTTGCCCAGACCGGTACTGTAAAGGGAAAGGTCTCTGATGGTCAAGGTAATCCGGTAACCGGAGCCAGCGTTTTAGTTGTTGGCACCACTACCGGGACAATTACAGATATAAATGGCAATTACTCTCTCCAAATTCCGCAGGGAAATGTTAAAATCTCATTCAATTTTATCGGCTTTCTTAACGAAACGGTTGAGATCGATTTAAAGGGTGGTACAGAAATTGAGCAAAACATTATCATGGTTGAAGATTTACAGAACCTGGATGAAGTTGTTGTTATCGGTTATGGTACGCAAAAAAGAAGTGATCTAACAGGAGCTGTAGCCTCTGTGAATTCAGAAGATTTGTTAAAAGCTCCTACGACAAACATAGAGCAATCGCTTATAGGTCGTGTTGCAGGTGTTCAGGTTTCTAAAGCTACTGGTGCCCCCGGAGCCGACTCTAAAGTTCGTATCCGTGGTGTCATAACCTTTGGTGATGCTGAACCACTATATATTATTGATGGCGTTCCTGGAAGTTCTGCTGAAGTGAATCCTGCGGATATTGAATCGATGGAAATTCTCAAAGATGCTTCGACTACTGCCATTTACGGTTCCGATGGGGCCAATGGTGTTGTTTTAATTACCACTAAAAAAGGAAAACAAGGAAAGGTAGATGTTACATTCAATGCTTACCAAGGCATCCAGAAAGTTTACAAGACAATGGATATGGCCAACACCGAACAAATAGCAAACTATATAAACGAAGCAGAGATTATAAAAGGTACACGTATAGCCAGAAGGACATTCCCTGATATCAGTGTTATCAGTTCATTACCTGATTTTGATCATCAATCTGCATTATTCCGTGATGCCAAAGTCCAGAACTACGATCTCGGCGTTGCTTCGGGGAATGAAAAAAGCTCTGTTTATTTCGGACTTGGATATTATGACCAGGATGGTATTGTAAAAAACACTTCCTATAAAAAGATAAATTTCCGGTTGAATTCTGATTTTAAAGTCAGGGAATGGTTCACTTTAGGGGAAAACGTTACATTTTATACACAGAACACAAAAGGTTTTAATGAGTGGCAGCTAAAAAACGAATATCATACTCCATTTATGCATGCTGCCGCTTTTATGCCATTTGATTCTTTACAAATTACTGATGAAAACGGAGATAAGGTATATTCAGGAGATAGGTTCGGGAACAACAATCCTATGGCTACAGTTGATTATCTGTCCGATAATACCTGGTTAAATTATTCCGGAAAAGCTTCCGTTTGGACAAGAATTTCTCCAGTCAAAGGATTATCATTCGAATCCAGGTTATCAGGCAATCTGGGTTTCAACGATGATAATTCATTCACTCCTATCTACAATGTCGTAAATTCCATTCAAAATTCTGCCCGTACAAGTATTAAACGAAATATGCGTAAAGACATGGGGTGGAACTTTCAGAACTTTTTAACCTATTCCACTTCCATTAAGGAATCTTTTAACATATCGGCTATGGCTGGTATGGAAGCTGGCTACTATTTTTACCATTGGATAGAAGGAACCCGTTACGACCTGATTAACAGCAGTGAAGAAATGCGCTATTTTAATGCAAGTCAGGAACCCGATTCTACAGAGGTAGCACCAACTGGTACAGGTGCCGAAAGTTCTGGTTATGCCTATTTTGGACGATTATCATTTGACTATAAAAACAAGTACCTTATACAGGCAAACATTCGTCGCGATGGTTCTTCAAAGTTCGGACCTGACAAAAGATTTGGTGTCTTTCCCTCATTCTCTGTTGGCTGGAAATTTACAGAAGAGGATTTCATGAAAAGTATTCCTTGGTTGAATTTTGGGAAAATCCGTTATGGCTGGGGACAGGCTGGATCGAATAATGTTTCCGATTATGATTATTACTCAACCGTGCTATTAAACGAAAACTTCGATGCTATTTTAAATAATTCCAACAGTATATTAACCGGGGCTGCTCCCAGTAAGCTTGTAAATCGTTCAATAGCCTGGGAAACAGTTCTTACTTCTTCTCTTGGTTTAGATTTACAGTTTGTAAATAATAAGCTTGGTTTTTCAATAGATTATTTTACAAGAAAAAACATAGGTATGCTTATGAAAGTGCCTATCCCCGATTTAGCCGGATGGAAGGTTATGCAGGAATACCAGGAAGGGGGTTCTGCAACGGCATATTCTAATGCAGGAACACTTAAAAACTCAGGAATTGAATTTTCACTTAGCTGGAAAGAAACCGTCAACTCTAAGTTCTCTTATGATGTATCGGGTAACTTCACCTATTTGAAAAATGAAGTAATTGATATCGGTGGAGATACTTTGTTAAGTAGTGATGCTACAATCAGAGGACTTGACGGATACTTAACCAGTACCTATGAGGGAGGTGGAATAGGAGATTTTTATGGAATGAAAATCGACAGATTATTCCAGGAATCGGACGGATATTATGACGAAACGTTGGAGAAATGGGTGTTGACAAACCAGCCATACATTACCGGTACCGATGGTAATCCGGTATATGCCCAATCCGATGCCCAACCTGGGGATTATAAATGGAAAGATTTAAATGGTAATGGTAGAATTGACAAGGGCGATAAAACCACTCTTGGTAATCCCCAACCAAAATATGTGTTAGGATTTAATGCCAGTGCGCGTTATGGAATATTTGATGTATCCATGTTCTGGCAGGGTGCATTTGGCTTGGATATACTTAATGGCACATATGCCTGTTTAATCGGACAAGGAGCCAGTGGAACATTGAATTTACCAACAGATTTTATCGAAGACCACTACAGACCAGCAAATGACAAGTATGACTATCCAGCTGTAACATCTGCTAAATGGGCACGTTACGACCCTTTCAATAAGAACAGCAATTTCAACACCTTGTCTGATGTTTATATAGAAAGTGGTAATTATATACGATTAAAGAACCTGCAAATTGGTGTAAATCTCCCGAATGCCTGGCTGGAAAAAGCAAAAATTGCCAGTTTCCGTATTTATGTCGGATTTGATAATTTATTAACTTTTACTAAATATTCAGGTATGGATCCTGAAATTGACAGCCGCAATCCAATTGCAGCTGGTATTGATAAAGCAATCTATCCATCTGCAAGGACAAACCAGGTTGGTATAAACCTTAAATTTTAACCTGTAAAATTTAACGAATATGAAAAACAAGATATTTTTATACTCATCCATTATACTGGCCTTTTTCCTGGGAAATAGTTGCTCGGAAGATTTTCTTGAAAAAGAGCCCATAGCCCAGGCAACCGATGTGTCATTTTATACTACATTTGACAATGTTGATATGACAGTTACGGCAACCTATGGTAAATTACATTTCAATGAATACTGCTATTATACCGTATTAAACGGACAATCTGCCTGCGATGATATTGATGTGGGCGGATCGGATGCAAACGATGGTGCTAACTGGAAAGAAATAGCCACCCTTGGTCATTCTCCGGGTAACGCATATCTCGAAAACACATGGGCTACAAATTACAAAGGAATTCGCCTGGCAAACACGGCACTTCAATATCTTCCGGGAGTTCAGGAAGAAGAACCAGAACTGGTTCCTCAACGAATTGCCGAAATGAGGTTTATGAGAGCTTTTTTCCACTTTGAGTTATTAAAACTTTATGGAGGAATTCCTATTGTCGATCATGTTCTGTCTCCCGATGAGTTCTACCTTTCCAGGAATACCATTGCTGAAGTATTGCATTTTATAGAGGAAGATCTTGTTGCTGCAATACCCGATTTAAAACTTCGCAAACAATTAGGTTCAACAGATATTGGCAGGGCATCAAAAGGCGCTGCTCAGGCTCTTTTAGCTAAGGCTTACCTCTACGAATCTTCTTATGCTAAATACCATACAAGTGACTTATTCGAAGGATGTGAGCAAAAATTCAATCTTGCTTTGGAGCAGGCTGAAGCAGTTATTGCTTCTGGAGAGTACAAATTGCTAGGCATGGAAGGCGATCGATACAACTCTTACTGGGCTGAAAAATACAATCCGGTGTACGATTCTGTAACGGATAAAACCATCGGAGCTTTTCGCTATATATTTTCGATTGATGGGGATAATTCCCTTGAAAATGTTTTTGAAGTTGAAAACTCAGCTGATGGGAGGGGTTGGTATCAAAGTACAGGAAATGGGTTGGTTATTTTTACTTCCTGTCGTTTTACTGAAGCTAATCCGGAGAACTGGCATGGTTGGGGATTTAATAACCCCACACAATACCTTTTAGCCGCTTTTCGTAATGCTGATAGCAGGGAAACCGATTTGTCAGCCGAAAATCTCGAAGTATATACCGACCAATATGCCGACCCTCGGTTTGGCACAACCTGCGGCCTTCCAGGTGATTTAATGCTTACAGTTGTTGGCCTGAAAATTGGCGGTACGCCTATATGGTCGCCAATGATACTCGACAATGTGCCTACAGAAACAGCAGGGCGCAAATATGAAGAAGATCCTTTAAAGGGGAATTATGCCCCGAATAAAGTTGCAAATGAAAACGGGGAAAGCAACTGGAAACTAATCAGGTACTCCGATGTAATTCTAATGGCAGCTGAAGCAGCTTTTGAAAACGATAATCCGGACAGGGCGCTTGAGTTAGTGAATATGGTGCGCACACGGGCACGTTTATCAAATAACGATCCACGTGCAGCTAACCAGATTTACCCAAAGAACCTGACAGCCATTAAGTTCGGCG
>JAHEEB010000755.1:0-632 GCA_024640925.1 Bacteroidota bacterium
TCTATCAGATTCTCTAGAGAAGCCTCCATTTTACTAAGGGCAAAGTTTATTTTTTCTTCCGAAAGCTCAATAAAAACAACTTCTAGTTCTTTCTGACTAATCATCATGGCTATATCTTGCCCCACAGATCCACAGCCAACAATACCAACTTTAGAGAATAATTGTTTCGGCCGGTCTTTTGCACTAAGCCCGAACTGTTCTATGGGCTCAATAATTATGTCTGACATTTTATATTATATTTTATTTAATCGATTTCTTCCATAATTATTTACCTGCTGCCTGATTTGCTGTAATTGCAATCAGGTTAACAATATCGCTTACAGAACAACCCCTTGAGAGATCGTTAATTGGAGCAGCCATGCCTTGTAAGATTGGTCCAACTGCCTCAGCATCGGCAAATCTCTGTACAAGTTTGTAAGCAATATTTCCTGCTTCGAGCGAAGGAAATATCAAAACATTTGCCTTTCCGGCAATTTCGCTGCCTGGTGCTTTCTTTATTCCAATCGACTCGATAATTGCTGCATCGGCTTGAAGTTCTCCATCTATTTTCAACGATGGATCCATCTTTTTTGCTATCTCAGTTGCCTGTACCACTTTATCAACCATTTCATGTTTTGCACTACCCTTGGTGG
>JAHEEB010000755.1:642-3282 GCA_024640925.1 Bacteroidota bacterium
GAAAAACTTAACATGGCAATTCGAGGTTCAAAACCAGCAATAGCACGAGTAGTTTTTGCAGTACATACAGCAATTTCAGCAAGTTCTTGTGCGTTTGGATTAGGGTGTACAGCACAATCAGCAAAAATCATTAATCCGTCATTACCAAATGTTTTATTTTTTAGAAACATTAAAAAAGCCCCTGAAACAACACTTATACCTGGTAAGGTCTTAACATACTGAAATGCAGGACGAAGAACATCGCCTGTAGCATTATCAGCTCCTGCAACCTCCCCATCAGCATCGCCATTTTTTATCATTACAGTTGCCAGAAATAATGGATTGTTTAAAAGAGTAAGGGCCTGATTCATGGTCAAGCCCTTGCTCTTGCGCAACTCCATCATTAAATTAGCATAAACTTCTTTTTTGTCGTTTTTTTCAGGATCTACTATGGTTGCTCCTGAAAGGTTCTTTAAACCTAATTTTTTTGCACTTTCATTAATTTTATCAATAGATCCAATTAAAATAATTTTAGCTAAATTGTCTGCTATTGCTTCATCTGCAGCCTTAATTGTTCTTTCATCATGACTTTCAGGAAGAACAATTCTTTGTTGAGCTTTTTTTGCTTTTTCTTTTATTTGATCTAGTAAATTCATTGTATATCAGTTTTTTAAGAATTATCTTAAACGGCTTGTAAAATTAGATATAAAAATTCTGATACTATTCACAACTTATATGACATTCATCATCAATTGGGAAAAATTCTCATTAAATTCTATATAATTGGAATTTCGTGTTTATATATTCTAAATTTAAGGAGTTTTAAAGAAATATTATCTGATTCAACAAAAAAAAATAATAACAATTATAAGCTAAAGTTAGAAACAGCATTATTTTATTAATAATTTTAATTTTATAAAAATATACCACATACAGATATGTAGATTAATGAATATGTATTATCTTTGTAATTAAAAATGACATTCGCAGAAATTAATAAAAGGTATAGTGAACTTGCACAGGAGAGTTGTTGTTTATCATGTGGCAAAGCAATAGATTATTCTATACCTCAGCCAGGCGAAGTTTGTTTAGATTTAGGTAGCGGGAGAGGGAATGACGTTTTAAAAATATCAGAATATGTTGGAGTTGAGGGATTTGTTTATGGTATAGATATTTCAGATGGAATGCTTGAAAAAGCGCGGATTACTGCTGATAAACTAGGAGTGAAAAATGTAAAATTTATCAAATCGGAACTGGAAAAAATTCCAATTGAAGATGGTTCAGTTGATTTGGTTATTTCAAATTGTACCATCAATCATTCATTAAATAAACAGCAGGTATGGAAGGAAATATTTCGTGTATTAAAACCAACTGGTCGATTTATTATTAGCGATATTTATTCAACCCAACCTGTACCAGAAAGATACAGTAGCGATTCGCAAGCTGTTGCTGAATGTTGGGGCGGTGCTGTAACGCAAAATGAATATTTTGCTCAAGTGAAAGATGCCGGTTTTAAACAGATTGAGATTTTAGAAGAAAGCACACCTTATTCAAAAGGAGAGATAGAGGTTGTTAGTTTTACTTTAAAAGGAACTAAAAAGAAAAGCTGTTGTTAAATAAATTCATGAAACATTTAGTATAGAATAAATGGCTCAATGTTTCTACATACATTAAAAATTAAGATGCATGAAAACTCTTTTAAGCAAAAAGCAGATTAGCAAACAACAAGTTGCGCAATGTTGTGCAAAGCAATCGAAGATAGTGGCCGGTTGTCATGATTAAACTTAAGTGGGATCGGCCCCACTTCTTTTGTATTCCATTTTCCAGTGACAAAATTTTTTTCAACAAGACTGGTTATACGTTTTAATTGTTTATTTTATATAAATGAAATTATCGAAACATAATATAATTTCAGGTATTGCAGATTCAGATAAGTACTTTATTATAAATATTCTGATGCAAAATGCAGATATTTTAACAAAAGAAGAACTCGATATTCTGCTCACAGGCAACCACCTTTCAAAAAACCAGGAATTTATTGAAAAAGGATATATTGTTGATTCAGAAACAGAGGAAAAGATATTCCGTCGTAAATACCTGGAATTTCTTGATGCACGTGATTCCGATGAAATTCAGATCTTTTTTGCCTTAAGCTATTTATGTAATTTTTCCTGTTCTTATTGTTACCAGAATGAATATGGTACTGCAGATAAAGCTTTAGATGAAGAATTGCTAGAAGCTTTTTTTCAATATTTAGATAAGATTTTCATCAATCGAAAAAAATATTTGACCTTATTTGGCGGAGAGCCGCTTTTAAACGATAAACGTCATAAGGATTTCATCGAACTTTTTATAAAACAGGCAAATCACAGAAATCTTGAAATTGCAGTTGTTACCAATGGGTATTTTTTGGAAGAATACATACCAGTTCTTAAACAGGCAAGAATCCGTGAAGTTCAGGTTACTCTCGATGGAACCCGCGACACTCATGATAAAAGAAGATTTTTAAAAGGAAACAAACCGTCATTTGATAAAATTGTTAATGGAATAGAATTAGCTCTTTTGAATAATTTACCGGTTAACCTGAGAATGGTTCTGGATAAAGAAAATATATCCAATCTTCCGGAATTGGCATCTTTTGCGATCAGTAAAGGATGGACT
>JAHEEB010000756.1 GCA_024640925.1 Bacteroidota bacterium
GGGATCAGAAACAGCAAGCCATAAAAGTAAACCTCGACCGTGATAAGGCAAACAGGATGGGGTATACAAAAGGACTGGTTGCTACATCACTCATGATTGGCTTAGATGGTTTACCACTTACAACTATCTGGGAAAACGATTATCCGGTGGAAGTCCGGCTTACACAAGAAACTACTGGCAAAAAAAGCATTAAGACGGTAGAAGATCAATATATTACTTCTCCAATCAGTTTCTCAGCTATGCCATTGCGCTCGTTTGCCAGTTTCTCTCCGGAATGGACAGAAGGAACCATTGTTCACCGCAATGGAACTCCTACACTTACAATATTCATCGACAATGATCCTTCAGGTATTGCTGCAAAAATATTTGATGAACTAAGACCTCAGATCGAGAACTTAAAACTTCCTGATGGCACATCGATATCTTATGGGGGCGACTATGAAGGACAGGTTGAAGTATTTACTCCAATGACCATTGCCCTTGCACTAAGTATCGTCATTATTTTCTTTATCCTGTTGTTTGAATTTAAGAAAGAAAAATTATCAATCCTGATTATGTCCACCATGCTTTTAACCCTTCCTGGTGCAGTTATTGGGTTAAAATTAATGGGATATCCCTTTAGTATTACAGCCTTTGTAGGAATATCAAGTCTTTGTGGAATGGTTGTTCGTAATGGTATTATACTTATCGATTATGCCCGCGATTTGCATGAAAACGGAAAAATACCAGTTCACGAAGCTGCTATTGCAGCCGGGAAACGCCGTATGCGTCCTATATTTCTCACATCAGCAGCAGCTTCTGTTGGGGTTATACCAATGATTTTAAGTCGTTCTCCTCTTTGGGGACCACTCGGTAGTACAATATGTTTCGGCCTTTTGGTTTCTATGGTATTAACACTTTATATTTTACCAATTCTCTATTCATATTCATTTACCGATAGAGTTAAAAGACCCGGATTCTGGTCTGTTCCAGGAAAACCATTAATGATAATTATTTTTTTAGCATTGCCAGCTTTCACTATAAATGCACAATCGAAAGCTTTAGACCTCGATTCGTGTAAAGCTTTATCAATAAAGAATAATTATCAAATCAAGCAAGCATCCAGCGAGGTTGAACAATCTTTGCAGGTTAAAAAATCAGCCTTCACCAATTATTTCCCTAAAGCCATGGCTATGGGGTCTGCTTTTAAAAGCAGCAAAAACTTTATTGATATTACTATACCAGAGATGCAACTACCTGTTTTCAGTGCTATAGATAATACACAACTGCCTCAATACACCTACTTCCCAGGCATGCCGATACAAACATTCGATTACATGAATTTTGCGGCTGTCACTGTTATTCAGCCAATATTTACCGGAGGAAGAATAATAAATGGTAATAAGCTGGCCGAAACAGGTTACGAGATATACAAAGAAAAACAAATACTTTCGAATACCGAAGTCCTGGTGAAAACGGAAGAATTATACTGGACTTCAATTTCGCTTGATGAAAAACTGAAAACGCTCAACAGTTACCTCCAACTGCTGGATACTTTATACCGTGATGTAAATAATGCTTTTGATGCCGGGCTGGTACAACATACCGATTTGCTAAAGGTTCAGCTAAAGATGAATGAGCTGAAAGTAAACCGAATGAAACTGATAAATGGCATTATTCTCAGTAAAATGGCCCTATGCCAGCATATTGGCATTGCATACGACAGCTCCATTGTGCTCGACACCACAATGATTATTACCGATCCATCAGCCATGATTATGAATAGTGACAGTGCGGTTGATAACCGTATTGAATATAAAATGCTTGAAAAAGCAGTTAAAGCGGAAGAGTTACAAAAAAGTATGGCAATGGGAGAATACCTTCCGCAAGTTTCCTTGGGTGTAGCTGGAATTTATACCGATGTGATGGACAATTCAAGCTCTAATGGATTGGTTTTTGCTACAGTTACCGTACCAATTTCCGATTGGTGGGGTGGATCCCATAAGATGAAGCAAAGTCAGGCTAAAGTGGAAAGTGCCAGGTATAAATTAACAGAGACTTCTGAATTGCTCACACTTCAAATTACCCAGGCAAACAATTCGTTAAACGAAGATTATTATCAGATTAGTATTGCCGAAAAATCAGTTGAACAAGCCCGTGAAAACCTGAAAGTCACTAATGATAATTATATGGCAGGAGTATCGGGCATGTCCGATTTACTTGAGGCACAATCAGCATTTCAAAATGCCAGGAACAGCCTTACAGAGGCACAATGCAATTACCAGATTAAAAAAGCCAAGTATTTACAAGCTATTGGAACCTATAAATAGTAAAAAAAATTTTGATTATAAACAATGAATTTTGGTTTTGCAAGATTGTTTACCTTTCATATTTTATTAATTAAGTATCATTTTGTCCGTTTTAAGCTATAAAAGATTCTATTAAAATTCAAATAAGGTAATTTTAATTATGAAATCGAATTTTCCAATAAGATCTCTTAAACGAGTTAACTGGTTGTTAAATATTACTAGTATTTTCTTTGTTTTTTCCTTTGTGATTCTTTTTAAAAAAGAAACACAAATTACATTAACAGTAATTTTTGCAATACTAACCTTTGTTTTTTTGTCGCTCGGAGGTTTATTAAACATAGCTGTATTATTATTCCTTGAAAAAAGGCTGGTAGTCAATTCTTTAAAGTTTAAGTTACTCCGGTATACCTGCAATATTATCTTAAACTCGATTGCATACAATTTCACCTTGCTCTTGTGTTTCACATATTTAAACGATTGGATACTAACACCATTAATATTACTTTATTGCATCTTCTTAAGTTTTTTTGTTGCTATTATTGCCACTATACTTCAGGACTTTATTATTTTACTCGAAGCTAAGGCTAAATCTGATCTGGAAAACTCGTATCTTAAAACTGCTCATGCAGAAGCTGCTAATCAAATACTCAGGCAACAGATTCAGCCACACTTTCTGTTTAATGCTCTCAATACGCTCAAATCTTTATATAAGAAGAATCCTGCTGTTGCAGAAAACTATATAGTTCATTTATCAGATTTTTTAAGAGCATCCGTATCATACAACAATGCAAAGATAACCTGCTTGAAAGATGAAATAAAACTATGTCTAGATTATCTGGAAATGCAAAAAATGCGATTCGATAAAGCGTTGAATTTTACTATTCAAATTTCAGACGAAATTCTTGAGAGTGGATATGTTCCATCTTTTTCAGTTCAACCCTTATTGGAGAACGCAATTAAGCACAATGAGTTAACAGAAGAGT
>JAHEEB010000757.1 GCA_024640925.1 Bacteroidota bacterium
GGATGATATCTATTCAACTGTTATAACCATAGATGAAAACTTATCTGGAAATCAGTTCTATCTGAAAATAATAACAGATAATCAAACTATTGTAAAGCCTGTAATTAAAAATTAATAAAAAAAGGGGGAAAGGTTTAATAAGCCTTTCCTCCTTATTCAATAACCAAACAGAACAACCTAAAAATGAAAAAACCTTTCTTCCTTATCTTATTGTGCTTTCTTCTTTTTGAAGCATTTGGACAATCGAACAGGATTCCTGTATTGAAATCCGATGGTACTCCGGTAAATATCTTTTTTAGTGGAGGTAACCTTGCCTGGGATCAGTTTGCAAACGATTTTGGTGCCGGAGCAACCAATTTTGACTTTTTTGAAGATGTTTTTACTCAGTGGGAAAACGCGGGCGCAAACTCAATGCGCTTATGGGTGCATATTACCGGTGAATATAACCCTGAATTTGATGAAAATGGCAAATGTACAGGACTTGAGGCAAGTCACTTGGTTGATATGCAGCGAGTTCTGGATATGGCATATAACCATAATATTGTTTTGGTGCTGAGTTTGTGGTCGTTCGATATGCTAAACCATGAAGATAATGAGGCATGGGTTATTGAGCAATCGAAAAAGATACTTAATGATGAAGCAAATATTCAGGCTTATATTGATAATGCACTCATTCCTATGGTTGAGGCTTTTAAGGATCACCCTGCTGTTGGTGCATGGGAGATTTTTAATGAACCTGAGGGAATGAGTAATGAATTTGGATGGGATAAGTGCGATCATGTTGCTATGAGTGTGATACAGCGGTTTGTTAATAGACTTGCCGGCGCTATTCATCGCACTGATCCTGACGCACAGGTTACAAATGGTACATGGGCATTTTATGCCGGAACGGATATTTTAGAAGGTAACACTTTATATAAAAATTATTATTCCGATAGTGAGCTTATTGCTGCTGGCGGTGATGCTGCTGGAACACTTGATTTCTACCAGATTCATTATTACGATTGGATGAGTAATGATATTTCAGTAATGCACCATCCGGCTTCGTATTGGGGGCTTGATAAGCCAATTCTGGTCGGTGAATTCTTTCCGGTTGATGCAGCTGGAATTTCCTGGGGTACTTATTATGATTATCTTTATAATAATGGGTATGCAGGCGCATTAACATGGTCATGGTCGGAATATAGCGGTTCTTATCAGTCGAACATGCTTACTTTAATGAGTAGCATCAAAAATTACCCTGATATAGTAATCGAAACAGGAAGAAATCATTTTCCTTACCTTGGCGAAATAAGCAATGGCTTGTTTGATATTAATGCAGGTACTATTACAAATTATGTTGATTTGGATGATATCTCTAGTGATCAGGATGGAGATGTACTTACTTTTACAGTAGAGAATAATACAAATCCTTCTTTAGTAACCGTTACAATCGATGCAAATCATCAGGTAAATCTTGCAATAGCCAATAATACAACAGGATCAGCAAAAATTACCATTAAAGCTTCTGATCCAGATGGGTTATCTTCATCTTATGAATTTGGAATAGTTGTAAAAAAATCGGGAACAGGTAACCTTGCGTTATATAGAACTACTGTCTATACTTCAGGAAATGAGACAGGCTCTTCAGTAGCCGATCCTCTTTTTGCAACGGATGGAGATTATAATACCCGTTGGTCAAGTGCTTATACTGATCCAAGCTGGTACTATATCGATTTGGGACAATCATACGATCTCACAAGTGTCAAATTATTCTGGGAAACAGCCTATGGTCAACGTTATGAAATTCAGGTTAGCAACGATGCCAGTACCTGGACCACAGTATATACTGAAAATGCCGGTAATGGTGGTACTGACGAGATTACATTTGCATCTGCTAATGCACAGTATGTCAGGATGTACGGAATTCAAAGGGCTACAGCTTGGGGCTATTCATTCTATGAATTTGAAGTTTATGGTTCGGGCGATATAGCTGTAACGGGAGTAACTGTATCTCCAAGTAGTACAGGTGTAGTTCTGGGCAGCACGGTTACATTAACAGCAACTGTTTCGCCTTCTAATGCAGCCGATGAAACAGTAAGCTGGAGTTCCAGCAACTCTGCAATAGCAACAATTAATAGTTCTGGTGTTGTCACTGGAAAAGCGGTTGGAACTGCAATTATTACTGCAACCTCTACAGATGGTGGTTTTACAGCAACATCAACAATAGAAGTAACTGTTAGTGCTATACCTGTAACAGGAGTTACGGTAACACCAACCAGTACATCAATAGAGATTGGTACATCAGCTTCTTTTACTGCCACAGTATCACCTTCAAATGCTACGAACAAGACTTTAACATGGAGTTCAAGTAATACAGCTATAGCAACAGTCAGCTCTTCTGGAGTGGTTCTGGGTATATCAGAAGGAACAGTTACAATAACCGCAACCACAGTTAGTGGTGGATATTCTGCTTCATCTTTAATTACAATAATACCTGTTTCAACACCTTGCGATAATCCTGTTTCCGCAAGCCTCCCATTAGCTCAGGATGGAGCAGGAGAATATTGCTGGTCAACCAGTGGAACAATAAGCAATATCAATTCGTGGAATATGGATTTAGTAGAGGTAAATGGCGTAGCCTTTACCAATAAATGGTCGAGCAGTATGCCATCAAAAGTGAATGGTTTATATTATATTCATTACAAAGCTTCTGTATCATGGGCACATTTGGAAGTAGCAGGAAGTAGCAGTATTGTTAATGTAACCGGAGTAACTATTGCTCCAGCCAGTGCATCCATAGCTGTTGGTGGAACAACCTCATTAACTGCAACAGTGGCTCCAACCAATGCAACAAACAAGAGTGTAACCTGGAGCTCAAGCAATTCAGCTATTGCTTCAGTTAGCACAGCAGGTGTTGTAACAGGCGTTGGAACGGGTAGTGCAACTATTACAGTTACTACTGTCGATCAGTCGAAGACTGCCACAACCACTATAACAGTTAGTTCATCAAGTACTTCAGTAACAGGTGTATCGGTTTCTCCGGCAGCAGCATCAGTAACTGTTGGTTCAACAACAACCTTAACAGCCACAGTCACTCCAACCAATGCAACAAACAAGAGTGTAACCTGGAGTTCGAGCAATACTGCTATAGCATCAGTGAGCACTGCAGGTATTGTAACAGGTGTTGGAACAGGCAGTGCAACTATTACAGTTACAACTGTCGATCAGTCGAAAACTGCTACAGCTACAATTACTGTTAGTTCATCAAGTACTTCTGTAACTGGT
>JAHEEB010000122.1:0-4559 GCA_024640925.1 Bacteroidota bacterium
AACAATGACTATTCCAAAATAAACAGTGATTAATCATTAAATCACAACCACATATTCAAAGATTACGACAGATAATCCATAAATTACAACAACTTTTTTATACTTTACAATGAGTATTCCATAAATCACGATAGCTGTTTCACAAAATAGAGTCAAACATAGCTTACCAGATCAGCATGTTTAGTTATTGATTTATGCATTAGAAACGGATTGGCTCTCCTTTAAGAAAAAGAGAATCCTACAAAAGGAATATCCTGGTTGAAGCTTCAAGGCAAATTAGCCACAAAGACCTTTGTATCTTATGGTCTTCGTGGCTATCTACTTTTTTTGACAACTCTATTCAACTAGTATTGAATAGTAATAGATATCTTCATTGGTTATAATACGCAACTGATAAATTGACGGAGCTAAATCAGATACATCTGTTTCTGATTGACAGGTTGAGCTCTGTACCATTATTCCACTTGTATTATATATCTCTATTCTTTTTATTTTTTCGTTGTTTTTACCCGATATCGTTAAGACCGATTTAACCGGATTTGGAAAAACACGAAACTCTTCATCTATTTTACCCGATTTAATATTATTCACATCTTCAACGGAAATAACAAATACTTTTTCAAATGATAAATTATAATTGTTCGTTACTTTTATATGAATAGTATAACTGCGTTGGGTCTCGTAATCCATTGTCTTTGATGTTAAAGCCGTTCCGTCGATTGTAAAAGCTGCATTATCCGGGTAATTCGCATTATCAGACAATTCAAAGGTATGTGAAGCATTAACAGATGCATCAATTGCTGAAAGATAACCCACCAGGGAGTTTTCTGGTTCGTCTTCTTTAATTGTGCTATCAGAAAGCAATATCTCAGTAGGATTTTCAGGGAATTTTATCCGGTAGATATCATCTTCGCAATAACCAGACGAAGTTCTGCCCAAACCAAGGTATGCCGAATCATGAATAACAAAACTTACCGGATTGTATCTATTCGTTTTTAAATCCAGGAGATCTCCTAAGCTTTCAAAATTATTTGTTAATGTATCATAAACTACAATCTCTCTGCCAGCTCCATAACATACGTATGCTTTATTCTCAAACACAAATGCCGTAGCTTCATACGAATCGGTCATATAATAATCATAATTTATTTTTTCAACCCATTTGTCCGAGATAGGATCATATTGTTGTAAATCTCCATAGGGTGTAATTTTTGCTGCAATAGTATAAAAACCGCCCACAACATATCCTTTCCCATTTAACACAAAAGAAGAAGCACTGGAACGCTTGCCTCCGCTAAATGTAGAAATTTCTGTCCATTTATCTGTTTTTGGTTCATACTTCCAAAAATCGTTAAGCTGATCGTTTGATTCCTCGCCTGATCCAACAAATGCGACACTATCTATTACAAAAGAAGTAGCTTCAGATCTGGCAACACCTCCGAAATCGGCAATCTGAGTCCATGAATTCGTTGTTGGGTTGTATGAATAAAAATCTTTTTTCATATCGTTATAACTACTTCCGAAACCTAATCCGACATAACCGATATTGTCAATAGTAAAAGCAGTAGCAGATGTCCTTACCCCACCCGGAAATGGTTTTATACGTTCCCATTTGTTTGTAGAATGCGAATATTTCCAAAAATCATTTAAGGCTGCATAATCCGTATTACGACCTAAACCAATGTATACAGTATCACCAATAGTAAATTGAACAGCATTTTCTCTGGCTTCACCTTTAAAAGGATCAATTCCAAAAGGAATATATTCTTCTTTAACAAGAATAGTAAACGTCTTTTCCGTTGAGAGTCCGTTGTCATTATTTGTAGCTCTCACACGAATAATGAAAGTGTCTTGCAAAGCGTAATTCATTGAATTTGCCAGCAACGATGAATCGCTTATTGTAAAAGATGCATTATCAGGATAGGTTCCCGGGTCAACTAATTCATACGTATGTAAACCTATATTCTCATCTTCTGTACTAAAATAGCCCACAAAAGAGTTATCGGGCAGATATTCTACAATGGTGTCGTTCGAGATAGTTATGTCGGAAGGTGCATTCGGTTTAGGCAAATCAAGTTTATAAATATTACTGTCATAAACCGATAAACCAAAAACACTGCCATCGTCATGAGCATACAAACCAAGCCCAACATATGCTTCATTATTAAGAATAAAGCTTATTGCGTTCATTCGCATATCTTCCAGGCTCAGCAGGTTTCCTAAATTTTCGACACCGTTTGTTGAAGGGTCATAGGTTACAATTTTATTTTTATTTCCATAACAGATATATGCTTTTTTGCCATAAACAAATGCTGTTGCATCGTTGAAAGACAAATTAATTCCATCAGCAAATATTTTTTCTGTCCATTTATCGGTAACAGGGTTATACTCCTGCACATCGCTAAGCTGAACTGAATAGCCGGAAAAATAAGAACCTCCGGTAACATATGCTTTACCACCCATTGTAAAAGCTGAGGCCGAATTCCGAATATCGCCGCTAAATTCAGAAGTTAGCTGTGTCCATGTATCACTTACATAGTTATATTTCCAAAAATCTTTTTGAGAATCTCCATCCTTGTTGTTCCCCGTTCCAATGTATGCCACATCACCAATAGTAAAGCAAACGGCATATGTTCTGGCTCCTCCGCCAAAATCATTGAGCTTTGTCCATTTATCAGAAGTTGGATCGTACGAGTAAAAATCCTGAAAAGTAGTGTCGGCTTTATTCCAAACATAATACCTACCGAGCCCAACATATCCTTTTCCATTTACTGAAAAAGCCTGAGCGTATGAACGGGCATCACCTGGAAAATCAGCAATTTGTATCCACTGATCGGATTTTAAAGAGTATTTCCAAAAATCGGTATAGTGCTTATCGCCATCTTCACCTAATCCGACATAAACAGTGTCGTTAATTACAAATGAAACAGCTCCCATACGACCGGCACCTGCAAAGGGATTAATATTATTTTGAGAATACACGAAGTAACAGGTAAGTATTACAACTAGAAGAGTGGTTAATTTTTTCATCTTTTAATAACTTATAGTTAATATGAATTGTATTGCATGTAAACAAAACAGCTGAGGGTATTACCTTATCAGTGGTTACGTTTATAACCACGAATGTAAGAAAACCATTTTACATTTCAAAAAGTGATGCTTATTTGCAGAACTCAAGCAATGCATCTTTTGCTGGCTGATAGTTCAGATTGGCTGCTGCCTGAAAATCGCTGCAGGCCTGCATGCCATTATTCATGGAAGTATAGCATGATCCTCTTGAAAAGTAAGCCATTGCATGGCTCGGATGTATTTTAATTACTGCGCTAAAATCAATAATGGCATTCTGGTAATCTTTTATAAAATAGTAGACGGTACCCCTGTTCTGGTATGCTTCGGCAAAATTCTGATCAATGGCAACAGCTCTGTTCAAATCATTTAATGCTTCGTTATATTTACCTACAATACACAATAGTCTGCCTCTATGGCATAAGATGGTAGCATCGTTTGGATTTGATGCTAGTGTTTGATTATAATATTCAATTTTATTGTTAATGTTCACTTTAAGTCTCTCCACTTCACTTATTACAATCGGATTGTAGGGATCAAGCTTTAAGCTGTATTCCAAGTCTGTAATTGCTGCATCTAAATTTCCGGAATTTTCATACTCTACTCCCCTCCAAAGATAAACTACTCCATTTTTTGGATATTTTTTGGCAGCATCTTCCCACAGGTTTAGTGTATTATTCCAAACTATTGTCCGTGCATAGGTTTGATAGCCTAAAAAGATTGAATAACCAATAAAAACTGAAACTATAGCGACTTTCATTTTCCAATGGTTTAATAAAACATATTTAAACAAAATGGCAATCAGAATAAAAATCCCAATAGATGATATATATGTATATCGATCGGCCATATACGTGTCGCCAACAGGTATAATTTTTATAACCAGAATAATATTTACAATAAAGAAAAGCAAACTAAACAACATCACTTTTTGCTTGCGAAATATATAAACATACAAAGCCATTCCAATTGTCAAAAAAATTGGAGTCATATAATATTTAGTCAGGTTTACTTCACCCGATTTAAAAGGATAAGGGTAATAATGCGACAGGTCAACCGGGATAAACAGTTTATAAAGATATTGGAAAAATGCATAACAGGCATAAGATATCCTGTCAAACAGAGGCAAAACAGAATCGGATGTCACTGCCCCCATCGATTTCTGGGCTTTAAGGGCTAAAACACCAAATATAAAAGCCAGAACAATAAATGGTATTTTCTCAAATATAACACGTTTTGAGCGCCACTCTCTTTTTAAAACATAATCAATGGCAATAATACTTAAAGGAAAAGAAACCGCCATTCCCTTTGAAAAAAGCGAAAGCAAAAAGAATAAAATGGATAAATAATACCTGCTTATTTTTTGTGTGTTCACATAATGGAGGTATTGTATTAAAGCCAATAAGAAGAAAAATGTATACAAAACATCCTTTCTCTCAGAAATCCAGCTAACCGATTCAACATGCATAGGATGAATACCAAAGAGCAGCGCG
>JAHEEB010000122.1:4569-8788 GCA_024640925.1 Bacteroidota bacterium
GCAAATTAAAGGTATTAAAAAGTCAAATTTTGTGGCATTTCCTTTATGAATCATTTTAAACAAAGCATCAATAAATATGAAAACCAAAACGGTGTTTAACAAATGAAAAATTATATTCATTAAATGATAAAGAAATGGTTTCTCTCCAGCAATAGAATAATCAACAGCATATGAAAGAATAGTTAACGGATGGTAATTACAATTCCAGAAGGAAGCAAAAATATTTTTTATATTTTCCGGGCTTAGTGAATGAATGGATGGATTGTAGGCAATATATTTTGTATCGTCCCAATTGACAAAGCCAGCTTTAAAGGTTGGAAAATAGACAATAACTGTAAAGAGGAGAATAAAAAACAACCAATATTTTGTTGATAGTTTAAATCCAGCGTTTTTCTCAATTTCTGGTTCTTTTAAAGCACTTTTTTGTTGTTTCAGCTTTTGTTGCTTTTTAAAATCTTTTTTTGACATGGCTTTTTGAAATTTTCAATCAGAGTTGTTAGGAAAATATATCGAATCTATCACAAAATTTTGAATGGTAATAACAATTAAAAAAAATATTGCAGTAACCTTCAGATTGTTAACCCCGAATAATTTAAAAAGTCCGTCTCAATGTTGCGATTGAAACCGGACTTTTTGTATGCTTTAATCAGATAGAATTATTAACCATGAGTATACATACCTGATGAGACACCATTGGATACGCCTCTGTAAGGCCCACTGTAAACTCCACCTTTAGCAGAACTATAGACAGCATTCGATATGGTTGCATAAATGGATGATACAGTGCAACTGCAACCACATGAACAACTACAACTAGCTGAGCATAAGCAAGAGCAACCATATGCATCAATACTCATACGTTCAAAAATTCGTTTTTTTCCTAAGTTTTTCATAAGTAAATCTTTAATTAAGAATAAATTAATTGATAAACAC
Source organism: Bacteroidota bacterium (assembly GCA_024640925.1). Classification (GTDB taxonomy): domain Bacteria; phylum Bacteroidota; class Bacteroidia; order Bacteroidales; family UBA10428; genus UBA10428. The sequence continues at coordinate 5,503 of JAHEEB010000122.1, forward strand.
GCTATAGAAAATAACTCCAGAGCTAAGTTTAGAATAAATAATAATCCAATATACTAACTTATCCGTTATCTGCAAATACCTCCTTCAATATATAAATCATTAAATTTTCAACAGGTAAACCGGGAAAACACTTGCTATTGAAAATGCAAGTTATTTATAGTGCATGATTAGCTCCTGGTTATTAAGCAAACACCAGAGGGAATTACGACCAAATCATTCTTTTATAATGAAAGTTTTATGGTTGATAAGTATATTCTCTAAGAATTTATTTTCTGTTAATTTTATTATAGAAGTTTTTGACCAAGCTAGTAAACTGTTTTGTCTAATTAATTTAAATATGTATATGAAAAGAAATTTCTACTTTACAATTATGATGGTTTTGTGCTTTAGCACTTTTTTGCATGCACAAAATACAATTGACACCATTGTTGATGAGAACAATGGGTTTAATGGTGATTATATATCTACTATTGGTATACCATTATCTAATTTTTATGCTCAGTCTTTTATAGCAAACGTAACTAAAATTATGAAATTTGGGGTAGTCATTAAAGAAATGACACCAGAAGGAGAACTTATTTTATCGATTGCTGCCGATAATGGCTCAGGAGTGCCTGACTATAACGCACCAATATACCAGGGAACATTAAAAAACCCTTCAACCACTGGTGATTGGTTTTATGAAGAAGGACTTAATATTCCTGTAAATGGTGGTCAAAAATACTGGGTTTTAATTGATGGGTACAATAATGCAGGAGCATCAGGAACTTCAAAAATTGGATACTCAAATAACTTAACTGACTCAAAAGAATATATGATTTATTCAAATAATGCGGGGGTTGGCGACTGGAGTTCACTTTCCGGGTATCCTCTTGCTATTTATGTTGAAGGAAGAGTTGAATTTTGTAAACACACAGTAATTGTCTCCGATACAAGCGGAGCTTTATTATCTGGAGTAACTGTTAAACTTGAAAACCACAAAAGTATTATTTCCGACGAAAATGGTGTAGCCAGATACGATACGGCATACTATTCAAATGGCAATGCGATTAACTGGAGTGCATGGAAGTATAGTTATTCACATGAATCAGGATCAATTGTAATTGAAAAAAACGATACCTTATTTGTTGAATTAACCCCTCTTACTCCTTACCCGGTTACATTTGCAGTAACAGACACAACAGGCGGAAACACAATGGCAGTTGAAGGTGTAAATATTTCATTGGATTTATACGGAGATAAATTGACCGACAAAAAGGGTAATGCATTATACGACACAGTATATGGTGAAGCTATTGAATGGACAGCAACCATGTATGGCTACTATCTGCAAACAGGAACAGTAGTAATTTCCAAAAAAACAACAGTTCCAATTATTCTTAAGCCTATTCCTATGTATCCTGAAATATTTTCAGTTAAGGATACAAGCGGTGTTCCTATTTCTGGGGTAGCTGTTTATCTCGATATGTATGGTGAAATGGTTACCAACGCAAACGGTGAAGCCAGATTTGACTCTGTATACGATTCGCAAGGCGAATCAATTTATTGGAATGCCTGGAAGCTTGGTTATTCAAATTCATATGGGTGGACAATTATTGAAAAAAATGACACCGTACAAATCGAGTTGACACCTCTGACTGGATACCCGGTTACCTTTGCAGTTATTGATACAACAGGAGGCGATACCATCGCTGTTAAAGATGTAAATATCTCGTTGCAATATTACGATGATATGTTGACCGACGAAACGGGTATTGCTATATACGACTCGGTTTTTTATACTCAAGGTAACGATATCGGATGGACAGCAACCAAATTGGGCTACTATACACAAACAGGATATATTTATGTATATGACACTACAGATCTCTCAATTATTTTAGAACCGAAACCGGTATATTCTGTAGTATTTGCCGTAAACGATACAAACGGTAATTCTATTAATGGAGCCTCTGTTACGCTCGATGTTTATGGAGAAAAGATTACAAATGCTTCCGGCATCGCCATTTATGATACCGCATATGAAACTTTTGATCCGGGAATACCATATCAGATATCCTTTGCTGATTATTTCCCAGTCAACGGTAATCTGAATTTAACATCCGATACGTTGATAAATATAGAATTGATCCATTACCCTTACTTTGAAATTACCTTCCATGTAACCGATGGAACAAATGATATTGAAGGAGCTACTGTTTCCCTTGCTGGTTATGATAATGCAATTACCGATGCTGACGGAAAGGCTATTTTAAATAATGTGATGTTTACCGATGGTAAAAGTATTTCCTTTGAGGTTACAGGAACAAAGATTAATAGATACGATGGTATAATAGAAGTCGATATGTCCAGAACGATTGATGTTATTGTGGGCCTAAAGGTTGGTATTTCTGAGATGTCAGCGGAAAACATAAAAGTATATCCTAATCCCGGAAAAGACATAGTAACTGTTATTTCTTCAGAAGAAATACGTACGATGGAAATTATAACTATTCAGGGAACGGTGGTTAAAACAGTTACCAATGAAGGGGATGCACAAATAAACATATCAGGACTTTCTGATGGCAATTACCTGCTGATTATCCGTACCGAAAATAATACCTATACAGAACGCTTAACTATTATAGAATAGGCAGAAAACGAATACAGATTTTCTTACAAAAATTAAGGCTGTCCGGAATGAACCAGGCAGCCTTTTCTTTTTATTCCAGACCCAGGATTTTATTCGTATTTAATGAAAGAAAAACATTTATTCGAGAATATTTAGATTTCTTAGATAAATTTCAGGTTCCATACGACCAACGATATATATTCAAATCGGTTGAATAGGTACAATTTTGTCCCTAAAGGGACATTTTTTTTCTTGTTGATTTTTGCTATAAATATGTTGTCCCTAAAGGGACAAAGCCATGCGATTTCAACAGCGTCTCCGCCCCTGTTCGATCTCATTTGGGCGTGGTTTTGAACACACTCAATCTCGGTTTATCCAATAAAGGGTTCATCGGTATTCAAAGGATCTTGAACCGCTTCAATTTTTTGTGCTTCAATGGTTGTGTCCTTAAAGGGACAAAGCCCTGTTCGATCTCATTTGAACGGTAAGCATATGTGCCTTTAGGCACGAAATATTTATAGAACAAATTCACCATTAATAAATGTGCCTTTAGGTACATTATAATTTAGGTATTCTTTATTGCCTGCTGATATCATTCTTTGAAAATTACACGGGTGGTTTTGAACATACACTCAATCTCGGTTTATCCAATAAAGGGTTCATCGGTATTCGAAG
>JAHEEB010000758.1 GCA_024640925.1 Bacteroidota bacterium
GAAGGATCAATACTCCAGTTATAGCTTTTAGCTCCTGTATATGATGCGGTGAAAACAACAGTTTCGCCAACAGATGGCTTTATGTTTGATACAGTGAAATCGGCATTTACATTATCAACGGGAATTACAGTTTCTGCTTTTGAATAGCAACCGGTTGTTGTGTTTATATTTGCTGCTGTTACTTTATATCCTTCATAAACATTTAGAACAGAAACGGGGGTTGTTTTATAGGAAGTATCTTTTTCGGTATACAGATAATAATCACTGGTTGTATTTGAAATGGATACACTAGCTGTACTACTGGTGCAATAAATAGCTTTGTCAAGTGCAATTACCGGTGTTTTTGGTGCATCGAGTATTGAAATGGTGAAAGTCCCAGTTGCTCTTTGTTTTTCAACATTATTAACAGATTTCTGAACAAAAATATAACTGATAGTAACTGAAGAAACAGTAGAAGGAACTTTTGTGGGGTCAAAAATAGTTCCTGAAATAGCACTATCAACTTCTCCACATTCAAATTCTCCAGTATATTTAACTGAAGTATAAGTTACAGGAAGCGGTTTATTTACAAATTCCATCAAATCAACTTTTTCACCTGTGCGGCATAGTTTTATATTGGCATCAAAATCAAAATCCACTTTTAGTTTAACAGTCTGACTTACATTTTCGGTCCCACATCCTTTGACTTTTGTTGGATATAATGTGATGGTATGGCTCTCTTTCCAAAGGTTCATAGCATCGCTTAAATCATTTATGTCCCATCCTGTGTTGTTTGAAATCGTTGCTGTAGAAGATGTAAAAATTCCTGATTTACTGGAAGAAGAACCTTCTATATAATCAAATAGGTTAATCAGGTCTGAACGTGGTTCGTTCGAGGCATTTAAGATGGATATCCCTTCAACAGGTAAGGCAAAGATATCATTATATCCCTTAGCAAAAGTATAATTTCCAGTTCCTAAGATTTCAGTATTACCTGGAGTAGTTGTCAACGTAAATTTTAGTGTTATAGTTGTATCAGTACCATACTGTTTATTTTTATAAAGGGCAATATTGCCAAGAAGATTAACTAATGAAGAATTAGTAATACCAGTACCAATTGAAAAATTATCTACAATGGCTCCAGTACCATTTAAAACATCAATGGTCAGTCCATAGCAAGACCCTCCGTTTTTATTAGATATATCGTAAAAATCTCCAATAGTTAAGGTTTCTTCATAACAAATGCCAGTTCTACTAGTAAACTGAGCATTTAAAAAAAGTGGAAATCCTAATAGGATGGTTAAAACGAAAAATGTAAATTTTCTTTTCATAATTTTAATTTTTTAATAAATTAATATGAGTAATAATTTCTTTGATTATTGCCTGTTTCATTTTGCTTATTGTTAAAAAAAAAGTTTACAAATAACCCAACCATTTAATTATTAATTTTATTGTAGTAACAGTTGTTTTATATGGCAACAAAATTATTCGTTTTTTTTAAACAAGCAAAATTATTGGTCATTTATAAAAACTAAAGTTGTTCTGGTATATTTAACAGATTCAAAATATATTACGCGAATAAATGAAGAAAATGTTTGTATAAGATTTTTGAATATTTATCAAAAGTATTATTACTGTCGTACCAACGGCACTTTATTTATAGTAATTTACAGGTTATTACCATATTTTAGCTTCTCTGGGGCTATAAAAGTCCTGTTAAACATGGGTTTTAGAGTGAGTTATGAGAATCAGAGTGATTGCGATTCGCTTCCGATCATCACACTCACTCTGATTATGTGGAGCTGCCGGGAGTCGAACCCGGGTCCAAACAGGAAACCCATAAGGTTTCTACATGCTTATCCGACTATTGATTTTCGTGATTAACCTGGTAGCCGGCAACCGAGTTAACCCTTATTTTCTTTTAATTTCGCATGCACCCAGAAACATTGTACATACTAGTCCCTGCTTTATATGTGCCTCCATATCCTCAACCGAAGGACAAGGTTTCCGGGGAGACAGCCCCTCTCGGTCATCTAAGACCAAGATATAGCCTATTCTACTAAACTTCGATTAGGCAGCGAGCGCAAAGTTTGATTCGCCATTTAAAATGTTGCACTGCATTATTACGGGTTAAAGTGCTTGGCCCGGCATGCTTGCTTACCAGTTTATCCTGCTGTCAAAACCAAAATCAGCCCCGATAAGTAACAGGTGCAAAATTACGACTTTTTGCACAATAATGAAAGTCCTTCTAATTTTATTAGAGAACTTCATGAATATTATGTCGAGAGTAAATTTTCAATAGTTTTTGCAGGATTTTCGGATCTGAAAATAGTTGTTCCGGCAACCAGGTTGTTTGCGCCTGCATCGAATAGTTGTTTTGCGTTTTCAAGGGTAACACCCCCATCAACCTGTATCATAGCGCCAGAGTTCTTCTTCAGAATCAGATCTTTTAACTTACTTATTTTCTCATAACTGTTTTCAATAAACTTTTGTCCGCCAAACCCCGGGTTAACACTCATAATTAAAACCAGATCAACATCACAGATAATTTCTTCGAGCAAATGAACAGGAGTATGAGGATTAAGGGATATACCAGCCTTTATACCAAATTTTTTAATCTGGTAAATGAGTCTGTGAAGGTGCATACTCGCTTCGTAGTGAACTGTAATATTTTTGGCTCCAGCCTGGAAAAAACTTTCAACATGAATTTGTGGTTCTATAATCATCAGATGAACATCGAGAGGCTTTTTCGATATCTTACTTACAGATTCAATTACTGGCACACCAAATGAAATATTTGGAACAAATACTCCATCCATTACATCACAATGCAACCATTGTGCTTTGCTATTATTGATTTTTTCGATTTCCGCCCCCAGGTTATTAAAATCGGCTGCTAATATTGATGGTGAAATGATTCGTTCCATATTGAATTACAATTTCAGGCAAAAGTAGAATTATATATTAATATATATTAGAGGTAATAAAAAAAAGAAAAGTTGTTTAAATGAATTTTTATCCAAGATAAGTTTTCAGGTTTTTACAACGGGTGGCATTTTTAAGTCGTTTAATAGCCTTTTCCTTTATTTGACGTACCCTTTCGCGTGTTAAACTGAATTCTTCACCAATTTCTTCAAGAGTGTGAGCATGTTTACCATTAAGTCCAAAATAGAGCCTGATGATGTTTGCTTCACGATGTGTTAGTGTAGATAAAGCTCTTTCAATTTCTTTACGTAACGAATCGGTTATTAAACCTTTGTCCGGACTAGGGGTATCTTTATTT
>JAHEEB010000759.1 GCA_024640925.1 Bacteroidota bacterium
CTGTGAATTTTCTCTTTCTAAACACTTTTTTTCTAAAAAATCGGGTTTTCTTCTCAAAAAATAATCTAAATAATGTTCCAACGGCCAATCGGAAAAAAGCACTGTTGGCATTTTTGCAAATCCTGCTGACGATATAGTGTAAGTCATAAAAATATTGGCATCGGCTTGAGGGTATCTTTTTATGACTTTCTTTATACGATGCTTAATTATAAAATGATATACGCCCGTTCGATAAAGTTTTACTGAGGTATTCCTGTTCATTACTTTAAGAATAGGATAAACTAGCTCATTGAAAGCTTTCTGCATCAATCTGTTAGGGCTTAAATCGGCACTATTAACTTTAATTCCTTTAGATAATAAAGTTTTAGTAAAAAAATAGGGCACATTCGACCATGTTGATACCCGATTAGAGTCTCCCATAGTGAATACGGTTACTTCATTAATCTTTTTCATAAGTGCACGAACTGGTTAATGGTTGAATTCATGCAACACTTAATTCGGAATATTTTATATCTTGAGAATTAAAATATTCCGTTTGCCCTATAAAAATTGTTGGTTTATTTGAAAGAATTTGATAAGCAGATAATGCAAATTACATTTTATGACCGGGGAAAATCAATAGTAACGGTGGAACTTATTATTAATAGAGGAATAATATTGACTAACTGCATAAAAAATATGGTAAATAAAGGATTGAAAAAATTATTGAAAACATGTATGTATTATCAATTTTAGGTATCATATGTTATACAGACTCATAAAATCTTACTTATACCGTAACAAAAGAATATAAAGCGGTACAATACCTGAAGATGAAGAAATGATAGATGTTTCAGAGGAATATTAATTTTACATAATTATACAGGGCTTCTACATTGTTATAAATATACCGTCTTTAGAAAATTTTGTGTATTGTTCATGCACAATGGGGTTTACCTCGCCCTGGCCTTCCTTTCCAAAGGTAAAATACAATTGTAAATAAACCGGTTTACAGGTGTATCTATCCCTAATTCTTCTCCCATTTTTACAACTGTACCATTTTGGTACTCGATTTCGGAGGGCTTTCCTTCCCATACATCGCGAGTAAGTGACGAAGTTGAATCGGGTGGAAAGGAATCGATAAATGCCATGGAACGTTCGACAAAATCAGGCGGAATAATAATTCCTTTCATCTTCGAAATCATGTAAATCTCAAACATTAAATCATGCATCATTGCACGGGTTTCGGGGAGTTCACGTACAATTCCATAGTTCGATCGGGTTACAGCCAGTAATCCACTCACACAAATAGCTATATACTTTTTCCATAACTCAGCATAAATATCAATAGCAATTTTCGAATTAATACCGGCAGTATTGAACAATTCTTTGATCTTTTGTACCCTGTCCGTTTTTTCGTTATTCAGTTCCCCGAAAATTATTATTGGTTCTACACCCTGGTGATGTATAACACCCGGCGATTCTATTTTGCTGAGAATTCTGCACAACCCTCCAATAACCGGTTTTGGACCGAAGACTTCCAAAAGTTCATCGGCTGCAAGTACTCCGTTTTGTAAGGGGAGAACAACTGTATTATCTCGAATTACGGGCTTTAATGAATGGGCCACTTCTTTTACCTGCCATGCTTTTACGGCTATAATGACCAGATCTACTGGTGGAATAGCGGCTATGTTATCTGTAGCTTTTACATTTGATACATGAAAATCGCCAAGTATGCTCTTAACAAATAATCCTTTCGATAAAAGAGCCTCGAGATGCCGGCCCCGGGCAAGAAAAGTGACATTGTTGCCAGCCAGTGCCAATTTGCCACCAAAATACCCACCGACTCCGCCTGTACCGATAATCGCAATGTTCATGGAAAATAATTTTAGTTTTTTAGAATCAATTGAACAAAGGTAAATAAAACGGGAAAATATCTTCTGTAGTCCGCAATGACTTTATTTTTTTGAGGTAACTTTGAACAATTGCTTCTAAGAATCTTGTTCTTATAACAATTTATAGAATGAAAAAACTATTCTTTTTAATAACAATAACATTAGTTGGATTCTGTTCTTGTAATACGCATAGTACCAGTAAGGACAAAGGTGAAATAAAAATTGAGTGGGTTAACGAATTGATTGGCGACTACTCATTTAAGGATCAGTGGAGCTATCCGGAGGGAGTATACAGGGATGAATCAGGACAATTGAAATGTGATGGACTATGTCCGGATAGAGTTTATTGGATGGATGATAGCACCGGAAAGATTTTCAATGATTCAATTGAGATGTATTATAAACTTGTTGATACCACCCACGAATATCATACAATTCAATGCGAAGCTTCGTGTTATGAGTTTGTTGGAACTGATTTTATTAAGGCAAAACAAGTAACTAAGGATACCGTTTTATGCTGGACTATGTGTAATGCCGGAACTCATTGTAGTTTGCAAATGAATATTACAAAAAGGTTCTGTTATCCAAAAATAGAGCTCCTAAGTGTAAGATTAAATAGCGATATGACATTTAAATGCTTTGGAGGTTTCATAAAAATAGATAAAAAGCTTTGGAAAAAAGGAATTTTTAAATCTGAGTTCAATTTTAGCTTCTTTGATCCTGCGGATCCCAATCAAACTGAACCTATGTTTTGGAAAGGAAAAATACAAACCTGTATTGAATAATAAGGAACAGGAAGAATAATTTGATTCTTTTGTGACACTTTATTCGCAGATTCATGCAACCCTGCCATTTGATGTTTGTCATTCACAAAAAAAACAGATATTACTCAACCAGACAATCTTTATGAGACCTTATCTTTTAATGCTTTTCAGCCTTGTTTTTATTTATTCTTTATCTGCCAACCCAATTGATGAACATGATGCTACCCGTGTAGCCCAAAATTTCTGCCAGAATAACTTTCCGCAATCTTCATTTAAATCATCTGGTTCAATTAATCTTGTTTACAAGTGCATTTCTGAGAAATCAAATAATTTGAAATCGACCAATGATAATGCATTTTATTTTGTTTTCAATTATGAAAACATTGGTTTTGTTATTGTTTCGGGAGATGACGCTGTTTATCCCATCCTTGGTTATTCTGCTGAAGGCAATTTCAATCCGAATAACATTCCGGCTGTTGTTGTTGACTGGCTCGAAGGGTACAAGAAGCAGATAGAATATATCCGGAATGGAAACATAGTTCAAACAAAGACTGTATCTGCAGAGTGGAAGAGGATTACAAACGGACAACCAAAACTAAAGTCATCGAGTAGTGT
>JAHEEB010000123.1 GCA_024640925.1 Bacteroidota bacterium
AATTTCCAACAAACTTGAATATGGAACTTAAATACAATGGAACAACTCTTTCTACCTTTAGTTATAAAGCTGCATTTGCCTCTACCGGAGTACCCACATCATCAGAGGTTACCCTTACTGTTGATGCTTTTTCAATGTCTGCAAAAGCAACTCATTCCCCTTATTCCAAAGCTAGCATAACATATTCATTTAAAGATGCAGATAAGGTTTTAGTTGAAATGAATGTAAATGCTTCTGGTAACTGGAGTGAAGAAAACCTGGATAATACTTTGAACCAAGATGAAGTAATTTTTGAAGACATCATTTCGAACAGCAATGCATATATACAAATTATGAATGTGAAATTTGCTGGAAAGGTTGATGTGAAATCAATTGCACCAATTTACAGAGACCTCGAAGCAAAACTGAATAGTGAAGAAATCACTGATGAGGAATTTAATATTCAGACAGCAGAAGCATATAATAAATACTCAACTTTTGTTAGTGTTTATGCTGATAATAATGAAAAAATATCTGAAGGTGAATTTTTTGCTGATTCCGATGATAATGGAAATTATGAAATATCCATACGTTTCGTATTTAGTGATGGCTCTAAGGTATCTGCCCAAGAATACTATAAAACCAGTTGTAATGATTTGATTGAAAAAATGAATGCTTTCATTCTTGATTTCAATGAAGAATATGGTACTGAATACGAAACCCTACAAGCTGCAAATGATTAATATTAAGTAATATAGATAAAACCCCCGAAGAAAAATCGGGGGTTTTTATTTTGCAATAATTGTATCGTAGCTCGCAGCATAACCTCCCCAGATTCCCAACCCATAATCAATGTTACTTTTTATCTCCGTATTGCTTATAGCAAATGGATTAGCCGAGGTTTGAATCTGTCCCTGAATGGTATTCCAGAAATCATAATGTTGCTTATCAATGGAACAAAACTTCAGGACAATGGTATCACCAACCTCAAAATACCTGGAGTTTTCAATATCCAGCAAACTTGAGTTTCCTTTCGATAATGGAATTTCTAGTGTTTCTCCGTTAAACGATTCGTCTGAAAAAACAGAAGTAAAGGTGGGTATAAACTTAGTATCCTTGCCCAACCGGCGGGTAAGAGTACGATAATAATTCCTGACATCCGGATTGTCTTTAAACTTTACTACAATTAATCCCAGTGTATCCGATAGGTTTGCTTTATCGAACCATACACTATCCGTTTGAACCAGATCGGGTATGGTTGTAATTGCTGTGTAGATATATCCCTTATATCGGATTTCGATTGAATATTCCTGTTTTAATTTTCCCTTTATCACGGTTCCATAATAGTAATAGGGGGGAAAATAGGAACTGTTTGGCTTCAGGGTCAACACTTCGCTTGTATCTTCTGACGTAACAGTCACCTTTGCCCCGGTAACAGCATATTGTCTCAATGTACTTGAATCAATATCGGCAAAATAGGGTGCACTCATTGATAACAATATTTTTGGTCCTTTCCCCTGTTCAATCCAGCCTTCTACAACCATTTTACTTTCAACCTCTATCAAATCAATTTTCACCTCATTCTCACAAGCGAAAATGAATAAAAAAATTAATAAAAAGATATAGTTTGAAATCTTCATTTTAGTTTGAATGTTAGAACCTGAAATTCCATGTAATTGATGGTAATATTGGAAAAATGCTTACCTGTTTGGGAGTAATTTTAAGATTATAATCATAAACATTCCCTGTAATTTCAAAATAGATATAAAAAGGATTTGCTCTGTTATAAACATTATAAACCGAAAGGTTGAAAGAAGACTCAAATTTTTCGGTCTTTCTGGCCAGATAAGTCAACGATAAATCCATACGATGATACAATGGCATACGAAATGAATTTCGTTCGCTGTAACCGCTTATTACATTTCCTTCCAGAATATACAAATAACTTGGTAAAGAAAGAGCATTTCCCGAGGCAAGAATAAATGTTGCCGAAGCATTCCATTTTTTATTTAAATCGTATGATACAACCACATTTAAATCGTTTCGCCTGTCGTATTTTGCAGGATATATTTTACCCTGGTTGATTTCCTTGAATTTACGATAGGTGGCAGATAGGGTATACCCTACCCACCCTGTAAAATTTCCAACAGATTTTTGTACAAATAATTCTGCCCCGAAAGAATAACCTCTGCCAAATGTGGCGCTTTCTTCAAAGATATTATCCTGAAAATTGCTGATAATCCCCTTCAGCAGCTCAATTTGATTGTAATAATCTTTATAATAGAGTGAAATGGATGTTTCATATGAATTATCCATGAAGTTCCTGTAATATCCAACAGTATATTGTTGTCCCCATTGCGGCTTGATTAAGCTTGTCGATGGCAACCAGACATCCGTGGGGAGGGTAACTGCAGAAGATGAAACCATGTGAATGTACTGTTTGTTCAATGTGTAGGAAGCTTTAATCGATGAAAGGCCGTTAACCTGGTACCTGGCTGAGATTCTGGGTTCGGGAGACTGATACGACTCAACAATTTCTCCTGGTTCGTAATAAATTGAATCGGCAATTTCACCAATTTCATTCTTAATAATTTTATAGTAAGAACCTACATGCATGTAATAGGTATATCTGGCCCCAAGGTTAAGCCTAAACCTTGTGCCAAGGTTAATTTCATGGTTGTAAAACAGAGAACTCTCATGCGCATTAAGATTTCTGTTTGAACCAAAAGCAAGTTCCTGACCGTTTGTAGAAGCATCGAGATTGTTTGGTGTAAATTTGTGAAAATAGTGTTCTGCACCAAACTTAATTATTTGGCCATTATACCCTGCCTTGCTCACTTCTGTTCTGAATATATAATCGTTTACGGCAGATTTCATAGAAATGAATACATTTTTCTGAGAGGCATCCAACCCAAAATTATATTTCGTATAGCCCAGAGTACTCTGAATGTTCCAGTCGGCATTAACATGGTAGTTCCAGTTCAAAGAGTAAAGTTGGTTTCCCCAATTCATAGAATTTGAAAAATCGGGTTCCAGTTTAATCAGGCTAAAATCATCTTTCCCGTTGTATGCGGTGAATGACAAATTATGTTTGGGTGAAAGCCTGAAACTAAACTTTCCGTTTATATCCAAAAAACTGTATTTTGTATTGCCATAAAAAGTAGAACTGATGTCAAACATTGAATTGGCTATAGGTTTCATAACCTCATCGATATAAGACTTTCTCATCGAGAGCAGGAATGATACCTTGTTTTTAACAAAAGGCCCCTGTATGGTAAGTTTCGAAAGAAGAAGACCAACACTACCCTGAGAGTGAAATTCTTCAAAATCCCCATCGCGTGAAGTGATATCGATAATTGAGGAAATTCGTCCTCCATAATTGGCTGGCATTCCCGATTTAATGAGTTTGGTAGAACGAATTACATCTGAATTAAAAACAGAAAAGAAACCCAGTATATGCGAAGGATTATAGACCGGAACATTATCCAGTAAAATCAAGTTCTGATCGGCACCTCCTCCGCGAACGTAAAAGCCCATGTTGGCATCGTTGGCCGATTGTACTCCAGGTGAAAGCTGGATTATACGCAAAAAATCGGTTTCACCCATCAGGGCAGGCAACTTTTTAATTTCCTTCATACTCAGCTCAACATTTCCTATACCGATACCTTCGACATTTTCTTTTGGATTATCAACAGTTACCACAACCTCATCTGCCTGAACAGGTGATAATACCAAGGGAATATCAAGTTTTTTTATATCAGGAATAGTTATTTCTATTATCTGTTGAGTGTAGCCAATGTAGGAAACCTTCAACTGGCTGGGACCATATTTGAGCTGAATCTGATAAAAACCCATTTCATTCGTAATTGTGCCTGAGGTTGTGTTGTTAATCTGAATAGTGGCACCGATCAGTGGCTCACCAGTCAGCGAATCAGTTACTTTACCCGACAAAATGCCTGATGATTGACAATAACTTGTTGAAGTAATAACCAGTAAAAGAATGTGTATAAACCTTTTCAATCTGCTTTAGTAAAAATTCATTGTGAAAAATAGCCCAAAAGGTTTAGATTTAGCATAGAAATTTTGAGAAAGTTTTAAATTAACCCAAATAAAATGGGCATTATAAAAATCTGGCGTTCTTTGTTCTTTTGTATCAAGGAATGTGGCTGTAAAGAAACTCCCCAGGTATATACCGCTCTTTAATCCGGAAACATTTATTGTTACCATTTCATCTCCGGTTTTTGTTAACATTGTTTCTTAATTCAATAAAATCTTTAAAAAAATATTCAAAAGATTCAAATAATTTCTCAAGCTTACCAATTTTTATGTTTTGGTTTTCATCATAAGATATTACTGTTCCAAAAACGGGCATACAAAGTTAAGTATTCTCCAACTTCATAACTTAGAACAATCAAGTCTTTTGGAATATTAACTTCATTGCGCATTTGTATAGTAAGATCGACAATAGGATATGATATTTTACTTTTGTCTTTAGCAATTCCACAAATATTTACATCACTATAATTACACATTCCACATTCAGATAAAAATTTTCTATATTGAACTGTAAAGAAAACTCCCAATGTTTTTTTCTGCATATTCAATCTCTTGAATACTAGCTTTTTCCCAATATTCAAATTCATTACTCTTTTTTAAAAGTTTAATGTAGTCCATAATTAATAATTTTTCATCTTCTGTTATTTTTTTGTGTATTCCAAACAGAAATAGATTTTTGAAATATTGAACAATTTCTTACTTGAATACTCACAATAATAGCTCTATCAACCCTATTTAATATTTCAATATTTGTACCCTTCTATAAAATTATTTTCTATCATTGGGGCTGCAGTTTTTTCTTCTTTAAGTTGTTTTATTTATTAAATATAAATGAAGGACTTATTTATATTTTTATACCTTTTTTTAATTCGAATAGGAATAGAATGTCTCACAATCCCAACTGCAGCTCAACAGTTTATTAGTATTTGAACTTGATATTTTGAATGAAAATCCAAGCAGGACATACCATTCTCTTTTTCCATAAAGCCAGGATACAATTGAAAAATGAAACTTTTAAATCACCGATTTCAATTAGATTGATTTGGCACTAATTTAATCCCAAATCAAGTAGTTTTAGCTTATGGAAATTTTTTTCATTATCTCCATAATATGTAACCGTCCAAATTATTTTTTTATTTCCTACCGACTCTAAAACTTTCGATAAATATGGTTTGTCAACACCTGATATTAGGCACCAAACAATTACCAACTACCAACTTGTAATTGGTCTGTCTTTGTTCAACCAAAATGTTTTTAATGTATGATCAAAGAAATAAAATTGGTTTGATTGACCTTTAATGTCTGGTTTGTCAATCGCAAGGCCAAGTTCTGGAAAAACCAAATATCCGGTCCTTTCAAAAGTTTCAGAATTTTTAATTAATTCAGACAATCTCTCAGTCGTAGAAATATCCAGTGATTTAATATTTAAGGGGAACCTGCAAGAATTTGATTCATTAAAATCAATCGAAATTTGAGTTAATAAACCTTTGTCGAATCTAAGGGTGTAATTTTTATATTCGTAAATTATTTTATTTTTCACCCCAATTGAAACAGAAAGAGGTTTTCCAAATAATCCCTTTACTTCACTTTCAGTCATTGAAAATTTATATGGACCCAATGATGAAAAAGGAGTTAGCGATAGATTTTGAATTGGAAGTTTAATTTCAATTAAAGAATTATATTTTGGAAGGCGGTCTATATTTTTTTCATAAAGATTTTTGAATGACGAATCATACAGTGTGCATTCATAACTAATTTCTCCAGTTGAATTTATACTTAGAAGTCCATAAATGCATAAGTTTAAATGTGGTAATGTAAAACTATCCCCATCACAATATGGATTTTCTTTCTCAAGAAATAGCGAAACCCTATATATATCAATTACTTCACCGTTTAATTCAAACAATGGCTCATTTCGAAAAGAAATAGCGATGGCCATATCTTTTTTAAATTCGATAAAAAGTCCATTTTGTTTGGTTTTTTCAAAATCAATTTCGCTACGATTTGATCCTACTCTAATGGAATTTATTGAATAGGGAGTTACTATTTTAATCATACTAATGTTTTCTATTGAGTTATTCTTTGCAAGCTGAAAAAAATATTTACCCTAAAGAATGAACTTGACACATACAAATCATTGAAATTAATAATGTCTAATCCTGTTTTATCTGAATAACAGCTACCCCGTTTTTTTAAACTTAAACAATATTTTTGAAGTTTCCAAATGCTTTCTCCTAAGGAATTATATTCAAAACAAATTCGGTACATCTGGTACTTTAGGAATTTCTCTATATTCTGAATTAAGTTTTATCATACTTGAACAAAAACCTGCCTTGAAAAGGCAATCACATCAAAAACAGATTGTAAACTTTATAGATTATCTGTAAACCATGATAAAAAACACGTCAAAAAGTTAAACAAAAACTTGACATGAGTTTCAGAATATTTTATATTTGACCAAACGTTCAGTCAAAAACAAGCAGACAGAAATTCGCCTTAAATAAGGATGGACTGCTGACCGGGCGTTCAGTCTAAATAGAAACCTTATGTCGCCCAGAACAGAGAAACAATTTGAAGAAATACGTGAAGAACGACGCAGCCAGATTATGGAAGTTGCTCTTGAACTCTTTGCCCAACAAGGATTTTCGAATGTCACAATAGCTAAAATAGCAAAGAAGGCAGAGATTTCGAAAGGACTTATGTACAATTATTTCGAGAGCAAGGAACAGCTCATTACTGAAATAATGATCATGGGATTGAATGAGTTTAATGAAATTTTTGACCCTAATAAGGATGGAGAGCTTACCCATGATGAGCTGCACTATTTTATTGATGAGTCTTTTCGTATTCTTCAATCGAGAGTAAAATTCTGGAGACTCTATTTTTTAATCATGTTCCAACCCGAAGTTTATACTCTTATTGAAAAAAAGATTTATGAAGTCTTAGGAATGTACCTGAAACTCACAATGGCATTATTTGAGCGAAAAGGACTTAAAGACCCTGAATCTGAAGTTCGCTTTTTCGGAGCAATGATGGACGGAATTGCCCTGAACTATGTACTCGATCCTGAACATTTTCCCTTTGAGATAATTAAAAAAAGAATGCATGATTTGTACCAATAAATTCCTTTTTATTATGAATACGAATATAAAAATCCATGTTGCTTTATTATCCTTATTTACTCTTATTTATCTTGATGGAAAAGCTCAGGATGCAACAGCAATTGTTAAACGTGCAGACGATAAAATGCGTGGGGAAAAATCGGGATACTCAGTAATGTCCATGCAGATTATACGGCCCACATGGACTCGTACAGTAGGATTTAAAAGCTGGTCGAAAGGCTCTGAACTTTCAATGGTTTATATTACCGACCCTGTTAAAGAAAAAGGACAATCATTTTTAAAATTTAAACTCGATATGTGGAACTGGAATCCACAGATTAATCGTATGATAAAGCTTCCAACATCTATGCTCTCTCAAGGTTGGATGGGTTCCGACTATACAAACGACGACCTTTTAAACGAACGCTCAATTGTAGTAGATTACTCACATAAACTACTGGGTGAAGAAACTGTCTCTGGTGAAGTTTGTTATAAAATTGAATTGATTCCACTGGAAGATGCCCCTGTTGTCTGGGGGAAAATAATTATCTGGATCTCAAAAAAATATGAGATTAGTCTGAAAGTAGAATACTACGACGAGGATGGCTACCTTGTAAAGACAGAACTTGGCAAAGATATAAAAAACATGAGTGGCCGTACTATCCCAACGAAGTTTGAATTAGTTCCTGCAGATGAAGAAGGAAATAAAACGGTGATTACCATATCCGAAATTCAATTTAACATACCCATCGAAGACTCGTTTTTTACACAACAAAACATGAAAAAAGTGAGATAATCATTTATTGCAAAAACCTCAAAACAATGCTGAACGAATTCTCAATTTTTAATTATTAATTACGAATTGATTGTATGAATTTATTAAAGATTGCCTGGCGGAACCTATGGCGGAACAAACGCAGAACAGCTATAACTGCAGCTTCAATACTTTTTGCGGTGTTTTTTGCTGTTGTTATGCGTTCGTTTCAGCTTGGTACATATAGTTATATGATTAAAAGTGCTGTTGAATCATATTCCGGATTTCTGCAAATACAACACCCCGATTTCCAGAACGACCCGTCACTGGAAAACTCTATTTGTTATTCCGATTCGTTGGTTGATGTTATTAAACATATCGATGGAATTAAAGCAATTGTTCCGCATGTCGAGACTTTTGCCCTTGCATCTACAGGAGAACAGACAAAAGGAGCTTTGATAATTGGCATTGATCCTATAAAAGAATATGAACTATCTAACCCGGAAAACATGGTAGTTCATTACCGGATTACCAAACAAAGCGTGGAGTTGCTTAAGGCTAATAAAAAAATACCCAACGATGTGAAGCTTAAACTTGATGAGGTGTTGAATAATTCCTATTCAAATACAGGCACTATTGCAACAGATTTTGAACTCGATGAGAAAATCAATAAGAAAGTAATTGATGAAATTGCTTCGGTTAGCAAATTTCCGGGAACATATCTGCAAACCGACGATTCTGGTGTTCTGGTTTCCGATCGTCTTTCGAAATACCTGAAACTTAATGTTGGCGATACCCTTATTTTAATGGGCCAGGGTTACCAGGGGGCAACTGCTGCAGGACTTTATCCTGTAAGAGGTATTATTAAAGTT
>JAHEEB010000124.1 GCA_024640925.1 Bacteroidota bacterium
CGAAACAGGTTAAAACTGGTTTATATCGAGAAGGAATAAAAAAGATAAGTATAATGCCAAATAATAAAACGACCAATGAAAGCAACAAAAAATCAGAATATTCCATATCAGCTGAGCCCTTTAAACAAATTCTCCCTATATAAAAAATTGAAAATGCAAAGATATGTGAAAACAGAGCACGAAATTTTAATCGATATCATATTGAAAATTGATATAAGTCAGTTTTTTTGTTTACTTTGTAACCAACAAACAAATGGTTTTAGTTAAAATTACCACAAATACCGTTAAATGACTAATTCAAAAGAAAATATAATTAAGAAATTCAGGTTCAACAGCGATTCGATTTTGCATAGGTTGCCGGCAAAGGATAAAAAAGAGTTGGAAGATGGAATGGTATACCGAAAATACAAAAAAGGGAAAAATATTTTTATTGAGGGTTTTCATCCGACTGGAATTTTTTATGTAAAAGAGGGTAAAATTAAGAAGTATAAAACCCACCGTGACGGTAAGGAGCAGATTATTTATATATGCAGCAGCGATGAATTGTTTGGCTATTCAGCCTTAATAAGTGAAGAATCTTATCCCGATTCGGCAGCTGCTTTAACCGATGTAACTGTGGGTTTCATACCCAAAGAAATATTCTACAAAGTATTGGATCGTTCACCCGTTTTATCCATCAATCTTTTGAAAAATTTCAGCCATGAGTTTGGCGTAATGGTCAATAATATAACTTTTGCCAGAAGATCGGTAAGAGAAAGGTTGGCGCTTGCACTTCTGGTACTCCAGGATAAATTCAGAAAATCTGAAGATCCTCATGCTCCGGTTGAAATTGTACTTACCCGCGACGAACTTGCTGGTATGGTTGGCACTGCTGTTGAAACCCTTATAAGGTTACTGCGCGATTTCAAGAACGAAGGTCTGATTGAAACTCAGGGCCGTAAAATAAAGATTCTAAATTCAGCAAAAATTATAGAAATAACGAATATCTAAAACCTGTATTTATTACTACTAAGAGAAAGGACTAATTTTCAATCAAAAAAATATTTTATTTTTGAGCTATGAAGTATTAATAAAGAATATTGAACTCGTTATTTGACTGGAAATTTCAAATGATTATATAAACTATGAAGCACACAAAAATTCTATTTACAATGATTTTAGTGGTTACGTTTATCATCATTTCCTTTAAGAAAGATGAATGCTCTGTAACTATAAATGAAATATCAGTAAAAGCACCTTTTGAGATGCCAACGATTAAAGTCCCCGATTTTAGTAATTGTAAGAAAATTTCAATCGTGGAATTTGGTGCTGTTCAGGGAGATAAGGGAAAAACATCTCAGGCCATTGCTCAGGCAATTGATGAAGCCAATAAAGCTGGAGGCGGAATAGTTATTATTCCTGAAGGTAATTGGTTAACCGGACAGATTCATTTGAAAAGCAACGTTAATATGCATTTGAATAAAGGGGCGGTTCTTGTTTTTTCTGAAAATCCAGCCGATTATTTGCCGGCAGTTCATTCCTCTTGGGAAGGTCTGGAATGTTATAATTATTCACCATTAATTTATGCTTATCAGTGTAAAAATATTGCAATCACCGGGCAGGGTGAGATAAAAGCAAAAATGGATGTTTGGGAAAAATGGTTTTCTCGTCCTAAAGCTCATATGGAGAGCCTGAAAAGATTATATAATTTATCGGGTCAAAATGTTCCTGTAGAAGATAGACAGATGGTAAATGACACAGCAAATCTCCGACCTCAGTTTATTCAATTTAACCGTAGCGAGAACATTTTATTGGAAGGAATTTCTATTTCAAACAGCCCGTTTTGGACCATTCATCTTTATTTGTCAAAAGATATTGTTATCAGAAATGTGAAAATTTGGGCACATGGTCATAATAACGATGGATTAGATCCGGAGATGAGTCAAAATGTGTTGGTAGAGAATTGTGTTTTTGACCAGGGAGATGATGCCATTGCTGTAAAATCAGGTCGAAACCCAGAGGGCTGGCGAACAAAAACACCTTCAAAAAATATTGTTATTCGAAATTGCACAGTAAAAAATGGTCACCAATTATTGGCTATTGGTAGTGAATTGTCAGGTGGAATAGAAAATATATTCCTGGATAGCTGCACTGTTGTTGAGGGAGCCAAACTATTTCATCTGGTATTTATTAAAACCAATGAACGCATGGGTGGATATGTGAGAAACATTCATGTAAGCAACATAAAGGCTGGCAAAGCAGACCTGGGAATACTTGGTATTGAAACAGATGTATTATATCAATGGCGGAATTTGGTTCCGACTGTAGAACGCAGACTTACACCCATTAAAGATATATATCTTGAAAATTGTAAAGCTTCAAATGTAAAGTTTATTGCAAGAATATTAGGACAAAAAGAACTTCCGGTAGAAAATGTATTTCTCAGGAATGTATCTGCCGATACAATTCAGGATCAGAAATATATACAGGAGAATGTTATAAACTTTAGTGTTGAAGAATAGTTTAGTCTATATCATTGTAGTTATTTATAACCTTAAATCAATATATATGTTAAGATTTATTCTTTTTATTTTATTTGCTGTTCTGATTTTTATTCCTTGCCATACTCAATGCTTTACTATAGGAGGAGATTTGTCCTATGTTAATTCAGTTCTGGCTAATGGAGGTATTTATAGAGATGCAGAAGGAAACCAGGTAGATCCTTATTCGCTTTTTGCAGAGCGGGGAGCAAATATGGTGAGAATACGTTTATGGCATACTCCTGAGAATAACACAAATAAATGTGGTGATTCAATTTCGAGCAACAACCTGGAAGATGTTGTACTTGCATTTCAGCGCGCAAAAGCCCAGGGTATGAAACTAAATTTAGCTATTCATTATGGCGATTATTTCAATGACCCTGCCTGGCAAAAGATGCCTAAAGCCTGGTTGGGATTATCGCACGAAATACTTCTCGATTCAATTTACAACTATACCTATTCTGTAATGGAAAGGCTGGAAGCCGAAGGAGTAATTCCGGATATTATTGCTATTGGCAACGAAACTACCTGGGGCTTTATTACTGAGGCTGGGACTACTGAGGGCTGGACATGGCCCGATGATGCAGACAAATTTAATACAGGATTGACAGCTGTAGATGATTTTAACACTGCTCATTCCATCAAAATAAAAAAAGCATTGCATTTTACCCAAAGTACTGCTTCCTGGTTAGCCGGGCTTTTTAAGAGTCAAGGAATCACAAATTTTGATATTATTGGTATTTCTTTTTACCCAGTGTGGTCCGATTTAACTTCTTTGCAAAGCTTAGGTGATTTGGTAAAACAGTTAAAAAATGGCTATAATAAAGAAATAATGATTTTTGAAACCGGCGCCCCATGGACAACAGCTAATGGTGACGGATATGCAAACATTATGAGTGATTATGGTAATTTCTCCTATGCGGTTACTCCGCAGGGGCAAAAAAGTTTTTTGTTTGACCTGGCAAATATGGTTTATTCAAATGGTGGCTCAGGAATTCTATATTGGGAACCAGGCTGGATAAGTTCCAATATGTGTGATTTATGGGATCAGGGTTCATCTTATGAAAATACCAGCTTTTTTGATTTTAATAACAACAATGCTGCCTTACCCGCCTTTGATATATTTAATTTCTGTAATACATTACCAATAGAGTCAACTTTTGAAAGAGCAGGAATTTCAATTGTTCCAAACCCGATAAAAAATGATTTTGAAATTAAGGGACTTGAGAAACAAGCAGAGATTCATGTGACAGACTATATGGGTCGCTTAGTCAAAAAGGACCTATATGATAATAATAAAATTGATCTCAGCAACTTACCCAAAGGTGTTTATTTTATTTCTATACTTGTTGATAATGATTTGATTACAAAACAAATTATAAAAGAGTAAACCTTACAATTTCGAATGGCTAACCGGCACAAAATAAAAAATAAAATGTATATAACACTATTCACTATCTCTTTAATTATTGTTGCAGTTATTGTTTATATGCATCACCCCAAATTCGGAAAATTACCAACAGGAGATCGGTTGGAAAGAATCAGAAAATCGCCCAACTATAAGAACGGTTCCTTTCAAAACCAGAGCCCAACTCCTATTATGGCAGAAGGAGCAACCTTTTTCTCTTCGGCTAAAGAAGTCTTTTTTGGAAAAAGAGAAAGAGTTTCTCCGGTTGACGAAATTCCATCATTAAAGACAGATCTTATAAATTTAGACATAGGTAAAGATGTTTTAGTCTGGTTCGGACATTCATCCTATTTTATTCAAATTGATGGAAAAAAAGCTTTAGTTGACCCTGTTTTAAGCGGTCATGCATCGCCAGTTTCCTTTTCGATAAAAGCATTTAAAGGTACTAATCCTTATACAGCAGAAGATATTCCCGAAATTGATTACCTTTTTATTACTCATGATCATTGGGACCATCTTGATTATGAAACGATAAAAAAGTTAAAACCAAAAATCAAAAAAGTAATTTGCGGACTTGGAACCGGAGAGCATTTGGAACGTTGGGGTTTTAGCAAAAAAAATATTATTGAAATGGACTGGAATGAAAAAATTATTCTGGATAGTGGGTTCATTGCTAATTCTGTGCCGGCAAGACACTTTTCGGGACGAACATTTAAGAGAAATCAAACACTTTGGACATCATTTGTCTTTCAGTCACCAACAATGAAAATATTTATTGGAGGCGATGGTGGTTATGATAAGCACTTTACAGAAATAGGAAAAACATTTGGTCCAATCGATTTAGCAATTTTGGATAACGGGCAGCACAACAAAAACTGGAAATACATTCACCTTATGCCAGATGAAATTTTAAAAACATATAAAGAATTAAATGCAAAGCGGCTTTTTGCTGCACATACTTCTAAATTTGCCTTGGCAAACCATCCCTGGGATGAACCATTAACTCAGGTAAAAGAACTTAGCATCGAGCATAATATACCATTAGTATCACCTATGATTGGAGAACAAGTAAACCTGAAAGACAGTACTCAAGAATTTTCTGAGTGGTGGAAAAATATAAATTAGGCTCGGATTAAGCAATAGAATATTGTAAATTTCAATTGCTTTCAGCCTGCAAGACCCACCAAGTTAATCGTTTACGCATTCTCTAATATGTAGTTAAATAAAAAGGCCCGGTACATTAGCCGGACAGCAGTCACGATCTAAGCCGACTGTATGGGCTCAAAGCCCAAGTATTTGACTACCTTTTCCCTTTTATATATGAATTCAGTCCTTCTACACTGCTACTCATATCAAAGGAGCTATTAATCACATAATAATTGTCCTTATCTATACAATAATCGTAGCAGAACTCGGCAAGTTCGAGCTTTGAATTTTCGAAACTTAAAAGATCAACAATTGTTTTTATTTGTTGTGAGGTAAAGCATTTCTTTGCTTCAACAATTTGTTTTGCAACAGTTACTTTGCTGCTGGTGAAAGCTTGTTCATCGACTGATTTTATAATATTATTCATATCTTCTTGTGTAACCACGCAGGACCTGTATGCAGGAGGATTTACCCTGTTCTGATCATGAGGATTGACAGGCCCTCTGTTTTGATCATGAGAAATATACACCTTAAAATCATTCTGATATTCCTGTTTAGTTAATAATTGGGAACAATTTCCATAGTTGTTGTAATCGTACGTGTATGGATAAACATCTTTAAGGTACTGTAACCTGTTCTGTTCAGCTTCCAGAAGGCTTCCAATTTTCATGATTTGTTCAACAGAAAGGCATTGGTTTTGTATAATTTGTAAAGCTTTAGCCGAACGTTCTCTATCTCCGTATTGATTCAAAATATCGTTTACATAATTATCAAATACTTCATCACTTGCCGGGTATTTACACCGGGTATTGTCTTTATAATTTTGCCATGCCGGGTAGTTATATGATGGAAACTGGTGTCTGGGCCGGGGTCTTTCAACTATTTCTGATTGACGGATTAAAGCTTCTTCTTCCAGTACAAAATCATGAAGTTTGAAAGCAGCAGAAAAGCTGGTAAAAGCATCGTATACTTCATAAAAATTATATTTATCGATAGTATTACAATATGCATTGCGTGCAAAATCAAGTTTGTTTGTTTCAGTTTGAAATAGCATTGTAATTTCCTTTACCTGCTGCGATGTAAGGCAATTTTGCGATGAAAAATCCATTGCATAATTCAACTTTGTTAGTTCCTGGCGGATTTGAGTAAGTTGCATGTATTTCTGCCGGTAAAAATCTGCTGATACAGGCCTTTGACAGTTTTGTGAATAGATGGACAGAACAGTTGACAAAAGCAGGAAGAGGATTGTATATGTTTTTTTCATAGTGGTAAATTTTTATTTTAACCAGAAATACAAATATAGTGCCGATAATTTAGAAACAATAATTAGCTTGTAATTATTGTTTCTGGTAGATTTGTTGAGTAAAATTATTAAAAAGGACATAGAATTTTTCTTTATATATTCCTGGATAAACACAGTGTTTGGATTTATGTTATTTTCGAAATTCTTTTGCTGATTTTTGAATTTGGATAAATCATGTATTTCTTTCCTAAGAATTAATTGAAAGTTTTTAATTTTGCCCCGACAATTATTATGTATCAAATAATACAAAGAGTAAAGGAACAAACAGGGTGGTAGGTTTAATTAATTTTTTAAATTATCGAAGCTTCGTACTATTGACTTCTTTGATTTTCTTTTCATACTTATCTTTTGGACAGAAGGACACTATTCAAACAAAAAATAATTTTGTCTCTTATAAAGAAAAATTAGGTGTTTACATATATGGCATTTCAAAGATTAACAACTTTGAATTAGAAGCTAAAGATTACAACTCAAGTTTACGCTATGGCCCAAATGAGAATTTTAATATTGGACTTGGGTTTAATTATAAATGGCTTGGCACCAGCATAGCCTTTAATTTTGGTTTTATCAATAACGATAAGGATATCTATGGCGATTCAAAAAGTTTTGATTCCCAAATTGATATTTTTACCAGGAAGTATTATATCAACACAAACCTGCAAGCATACCAGGGGTACTACTGGGAAAATCCGGATGATTTTATTAAAACATGGAGCATTAGCGATTCGGCACTGGTTCGTCCTGATATCAGAACATTCAATATCGGAAGTTCAGGTATTTATATTTTTAATAATCAGAACTTTTCGTTTAAAGCGGTTTATCAGAACACAGAAAGACAAATAAACAGCGCTGGTTCATGGCTAGTTGGCGCAAAAATTTCACTTTTTGAAATGGATTCTGATTCTTCAATAATACCAAAAAGTATTCAGAAACATTATGAAACATCTGTGAATATAAGAGGGATATCTGCAATAAACCTGGGAGGTTCATTTGGATATACGTATACATTTATTGTTAAGGAATACATTTACGTTAACATGGCGCTCATGCTTGGACTCAATCTGCAAGCTGTTTCCATGCGCGATTTTTCAGAAAACACAACCGATTCAGATGCCCAAATATCATCAAATGTTTTATTACGTATGGGAGTAGGTTGTAACAAACCCAGGTATTTTTATGGTCTGTCCCTTTCAACTGACTCATACTTGATTAAAAATCCGAATGACACACAGTTTTCCTATAGTTATGGAAAATTCAGAATTTTTTACGGGAGAAGATTTACTATTTAATGTTATTGATAAGGAATATAGCGGGTAACTCCATTCTCTGTTATTGCTTTTGTTAGCTTTTTCCTGTTACCATCTTTCTTATAGCTTACATGAACCCATTCCGGATTTTCGTTATTACCAAATTCCCAGATAAGCTGGTCGAAGTCTAACCGATCTTTAATTGTATTAAATAATCGGGCATTGTTATAATCATCATAGTTATCCATATCTATATCCATTGCTTGCCCGGAACAGTGTTGTGAAGCGGAACTCCCCTTTACAATATTGTTTAATGCTTCGCAACGAAAACAACTTGACACATGTAAGGGAGTATCTTTCCCTCTTTCGGTGCTTACAATTTTGCGCAAAGGCTCGAAGACCTTTTCTGCAAAAAGTATAATGTTTTCCAGTTGTTCTTTATTAGGAGAATTGTCAATCCCATTTCTAATGGCAGTCTGACTTTTACAAATTTCATCATAAGACAGGTGTTCACTTATTCTTGGATTCATAGGTATTGATTTTATTGATTCAGATAGTATGTAATTTACAAATAATTACATAATAAATCAAGAACCTGGCAAACCCTAAGACAAATAAGTTAAAAATAACTTGAACCGTCCCAGCAATGTGTACAAAGATTCTCCTTTGGTAAGCCAATAGCTTTTACCAAATCATCGAGTTTTTGAAATTTTAATGTGGTAAGATCGAGGTTTTTCCTTATTTGTTCAACCATTGCCTTGTATTTGCTGCTATAAGCATCGGAATATTCCTTCATATCCCCATTCTCTATGCCTTCGAGTTGTTTTACAGCTTTATAGGTTGCTAAATCGAGGTTAGAACGCGAACGGCTAAAGTTTAAGAAGAGACAAGGGTAAGTTAAAGGAGGACATGCAATACGCATATGCATTTCCTTAATACCAGCTGCATGCAGGTCTCGTACATTATCTTTTAACTGGGTTCCCCTAACAATAGAGTCATCAAGAAAAACACCTTTTTTATCTTTAATGACTGACTTATTTGGAATCAGTTTCATTTTAGCAACAAGTTCCCGCGTTTCCTGATTTTGCGGCATAAA
Source organism: Bacteroidota bacterium (assembly GCA_024640925.1). Classification (GTDB taxonomy): domain Bacteria; phylum Bacteroidota; class Bacteroidia; order Bacteroidales; family UBA10428; genus UBA10428. The sequence goes on from JAHEEB010000124.1 coordinate 8,720, forward strand.
GCTACGAG
>JAHEEB010000125.1 GCA_024640925.1 Bacteroidota bacterium
ATTCAACTCTCCACATTTCTGGTTGGTAATTTGAAGAATTCTCATAGTTTAGTCCTGTTGCCCTTCCCCATGAAATAAAGGCATCTGCCAAAGGAAGTTTACCAAATAAGTATCTTTTTTGATTACCTGTTACTTTTCCAAATCCGAACGCGTTAACGGTTTTGTATTGCTTATCAGCTAAGTATTCACAATCTAGCATTGCGAAGGTGCCAATCGAAACAATAGTTCCTGAAAATCCAACCCCAAAAATAACAGGCCCCGAATCAATATCTCCGGTCCCATGTTGACTCTCCGGGAATTCCCGAACAGAAGGAAGTCCAAAAGTTGTTGAAATGTGGTTTGCTTTGAAAAGGTTAAATTGTTCATGAGCAAAATCAGGATTTATTTCTGCCAGCATTCTAAGAATTAAACCCATTGAGCAACCTCTGGTTCCCTGAATGGATTTGCTGGTTTCTGAATCGACTTTGTGGGGAATCATATGTGTTGCCGGATCAAGCCTCTCCTTCACATCTTGAATCCATGTGTTAATTTCTGACTCATACTTCGGATAAAATATTTTATCATAATTGCTCACTGATGCCATTGCTACAAACATATCTGCTGGCCACGATTGAAATTTATACGATTGAAGATAAGGACTATCTGATATCTTCAAGGCTTTAATAATACTATCGCATTGCAACTTAAAAGCATTGATATAAATATCATGTTTCTGAAATGTTGTATCAACACTCAGTATTTTAGACAACAGATAATTTCTCCATCCACTATAAAATATTCCATTCTCAGGCATTAAGCCGCTATCAAAAGTCCATTTTGCAATGTCCGAATTAATCTCATTATATGCATAAAGCGCTTTACTAATTGCTTTATTTTTTAAAATTGAATCGTTTTGAGAATAAGATAATGCTAGTTCGCACCATGAAAGTCCATATAAGGCATTTATAAAAATATATCCTTCGGGGTATAATTGCTGCATTCGTTCACCCAGGTTATTATTCTTTAATTCAGATTCTAAAAAATTTAATTGAAAAACAATATCAGCTTTCTTTTCTGAAGTAGTGTAATTTTCGGATTGCAGCTTAAAATTAAGCCTCAATATCAGGATTGAAATAATTAATATAAATGATAAAAAGAGGTATCTCATGTTTGTGTAAACTCACTGTTATTGAGGCAATCAACCTAAAAGAGCAGAGAAACAAAATAACTATGCAATATATTTCAATTTGTTTATCCTAAGTATCCGTCTGAACATCATCCCACTCCTGGTTTTCATAATTTGTTAACCAGTTTAATGAATAATGCCTTTCATAAATTATGCCCGGCTCAATACCTGAAACCTGTTGTCCACTGATCTGTGCATCAACACAAGCCCAATTCATTCGATAAACCTTATCTAATTCATCGATTATTTCCGTGTTGCTCCGTAATGAAACAGAATTTACAAATTCCTCTCTTGTGGGTTTAAAAATTGTTTCAACTAATGCAGGTACATCACAAATTTCGCCTGGATGCTTCAGATCGTTTATTTTTCCTAATGCCCAGAGCATAACATATAAGCTTTCATATCGCCATGTTGCATATGCCCGCTCCTGATCATTCAGTCTCTCCGTGTTATAAACAGATAATTCCTTTGGAGAAAATCCATTAATCTCTTTATCTTTAACTACTTTTTCAAGATGCTCTTGTTCTATCCCCTCGCCCTTAACTGCAATTACCAATAATGAATAAGCTCTTTCAATTATTTCCTTTATGTCACGAATCTTCACTTCACCCGAAGATGGAATACATGGCAGGTTTTTATTGATTTTAATTTTATTTTCCAAAAGATAATTTTCTGATCTTACTTTTCTCTCCTTTTGTTCATTCGAGATTTCTTTTTCTGGCTGGTCGTAATATTTCGATTCTATATTAACAGAAAGATCGGTAATGCCACAATTGCCCCTGGTATCAATAATCAAATTCAAATTTTTATCGGTAAAATATTGAGCAGTTGACTTATTAAAGAGATTACCAGGTTGCGCAAATATAAATCCATCCAATTCAGCAACAATTTTTTGCAATACATCTTTAAATTCGGATGTAATCTCCGGCTCAGCAATAAAAGGCATTTCGCAATTTGTCGATTTTATTTTTATTAAAAACTTATCTCTTAAATCTTCATTTTTTGCTGGTAAAGATTGAATGAAATTAGCCATTCCCGCTAGGTTATGAGATAATTCACAATCAATGTCTTCAAGTTTATAAGAAGGATTTTTTCTTTGTCGGTAATTTATTTTCAATGTTTTTTCTTTACTGAATAAACCACCTTTAATGGTTGCTATTAAGGTTTTTTCCAATCCATTGTTATTAAATTCAACAAATGCATTTGTTAAATTTGATTTTACAATTTGAACTACTTTGTCAAATTCCAGGTAATGACTGTAAATTGTACAATTTTCCATTTTATAGTTTTCTAATTTTTTAATAGCAAAATAATCTTTTATGAACGATTTTCCAAAAATTGCTTACAACCGGCAAGACGCAACGGTTTAAAATTATTTCATGGCAAATCTACTGGTTATTGAGGTATTGTTTTAGAGGCCTTGCAAGCAATTCCGGATTTTTTTCGACCCAATCCATCACAGCATTATATTGAGCTTCCTGTTTATCAAACGATAAAATCGGAAAATTTTTTACCATATCAGGAATACATACATAGATTTTTTTTGCCATGGGTTGACCGTGATAATTCCATGCTTCTAATTTCTTCAAAAACTTAATAAATGTTCTTTGCAAATTTGAACCAAGAAAATCCTGAAGACTTTTATGAAACTGGAGTTCAGCTGAATTGAAAGTCGATTTTATTTCATCGTCAAATTCTACGGTTTCGGCTTCACGCATAGGACTAATCACATACATTTCGTCGAAAGTTCCGTTCTTTTGCACATATTTCCCCAGGTTTTGGCTAAAGCCATTGAACGTTTTCCCTGTTCCTCCATCAACATAGTACACACGGTTACCATGCGGAAAACTACTCCGTGTTCCTTCCTGAACATGAACATTTTGTTTGGGAAAAATAATAGGAATAGCGGTTGTGGCCATCATTAAATTGGCCAGTTTTAAATTTCCATAATTGATGTTGTCGCTTTTTGCCCACCGGGTTTTCGGGAAGAGCCATCGTAATTGACAAGCCAAAATGTAGGTGGTATAAGGTAATTCTTTTAGCGTGCTAAAATCAAGTTTCTCAAGAAATGAATTAACCAGAGTTCGCAAAGGATCTGTATTAAAAGGAAGCTTCCCATCTCTTAAATAAACATCTTCTGTTTTCAGTTTGAATAAAACTTCCGATTTGTAATAATTGTCCCACTCAGGCTTGTTAAGCAATCCGTTTATAGCAATCATATTTAATGAGCCTGAACTAAACCCTGCCAGAAGTGTGTCTGACGGATCAATATTTATTCCTTTCAGATTCTTAAGTTTATCAATGATGGCAACTTCCTGGGAGATTCTGGCTGCGGCGCCTGTTAAAAGAATTGCTTTACTGTGATGGTTTTTCATATGGGTCAAAGATTTTACCGTTAAGGCAATTGGTTATAACGTTAAGATAATTAGAATTAGAGAAAAAGCAAAATGTGATACGAACCTCGCATAAAAATAATTTAAGTAACTATATAAAGGATTAAGCTGTCTATATAAAAAATAATAACGCCTATATAAAATAGGAAAGCGACGACTAAAATATTGAAAACGCCTATAAAAGAAATTAAAGTGCCTATGATAAATATGAAAACGTCTATATGAAATATTAACACGCCGATTAAAGTTATTAACACGTCGATTATAATAATTAAAACGTCTATATGGGATATGAGAACGTCTATATAATACATGAAAACGTCTATAATAGAATTTAAAACGTCTATAAAAGTAATTAACGCGTCTATAATAGATTTTAAAACGCCTGTGAAATATATGAAAACGTCTATAAGAGATGTAAATCCGTCTATGTTAGTTGTAAATATGTCTATGTAAGATACAATAACGTCTATGGAAATAATGTTATGGCATGTATTAATAATTAAATCTTATTCATTCGTATTTATATCTGCTATATAAACAACTCTGTTTTTATATTAGTAATGGTATCGCCTGCATATATTTAACATTTTCCGATATTTAATAGTGAAAAAACCGAAAAATTAGTATAAATTGTGACGGAAAGTAAATAAAACAATGGAAAAACCCCAGTCAAGAGCAATGATTCTTCGAGAAATGAAAAAGAATCATATTAAAGTTGCTGATATATCACGCAGTCTTAACATAAGATATTCGAGTGCTCATTCCCTTATAAACGGATCAACTCTTCAGGTATCTCGTTTATTTGATATATCGGTTGCATTGCAATACAACTTCTTTCGTGAAATAGCTCAGATGCTCCCCTATAAAAATCCCGACTATTCGGTTGTACAGGACGATAGTGAATTGAAAACCCTAAAAGAAAGACTTAAATTGCTGGAGATAGAAAATGGTATACTCAGGCAAACACTGAAAGATATAGCCGGAAGGTAAGGGACATTCATATACCTCAACTACTGTAATACTTCTGCCGGTTTTTCTTTTCCTTTTTTCTGAAACTTCTTTTTAATGGCACTATAAACAAAGGGAATGGATGTAATAACTATCAGGAATAGTACAATATATTCCAGGTATTCTTTTGTACCGGGGACAAATCTACCCAGGTAATAACCGATTAAAACAAGAGAAGTTACCCAACCAGTTGCACCAATAACATTATAAACGAAGAACCTTCGGTAATCTAATTTAACAATACCTGCTATAATTGGGGCAAATGTTCGTACAATTGGAAGGAACCTGCTCAGAATAATTGCTTTTCTGCCATGTTTGGTATAGAAATCTTTTGCCATTTGTAAATGCGATTGGCGGAAGAAGAATCCGGATTTTCTTTTAAATAAAAGAGGTCCAACCTTTTTACCAAATGCATAACCTACCATATTGCCGGTAACAGCAGCTACAAAAATTAAAAAAATAAGCACCCAGATATTGATTTTAAGTACATCTGTGGCACACAATAACCCAGCAGTGAACATAAGCGAGTCGCCAGGCAGGAAAAAACCAATAAACAAGCCGGTTTCGGCAAAAACCACGAACAACAACAAATAAAGCCCCCCATATCGAATTATGCTTTCGGGATTTACCAATTCTTTAAAGAAATCAATTATGGGTTCCATAGTTTTTAATTAGAAAAATAAATTGGCATCTGGTATAATATCTTTACCGGATGATCCTGTTGTTTGCCTGGTTCCCAGGCTGGTGACTTCTTAATCATATTAATGATCTCATTATCAACTTTTGGGCTTATTCCTTTCAGGATTCTAATATCGGTTAATTTACCATCAATATCAACAATAAAAGAAACTATAATTGATCCTTCAATTTTCGATTCCATCAAAACCTCATTAGCCCTAATGTCTCTTCCGAGCCATTCGCCAAACTTATCTTTGGAACCACCCAAAAACCTGGCATGCTGAGAGACCAGGTTTGCACTGTAAACCATATCGGAATTTCCATCACCATCGCCTACAGAACCACCGGCAGATGTATCATTACTGGAAACGTTTGTATTATTGCCTACTATAGATGGCACAGAATCGTTTTTATCTTCAACCGTTGAAGTATCACCGGTCTTTATTACTGCAGCATTAAAATCGCTGGTATTTGGCTGAGTCAGTACCGATTCTTCTTTTAATGGAGGAAGCATATCTTCTGATTGTTGTGGCTGGTTCATTTCAGAACCCACTTCTTCAGTACCAAGGTCGAAACTCAACTCAACGGGAAGGCTTTCATTAAAAGGCAATAAATGAATATCAAACTCATTGTACAGAATAATTCCAAAGAATATAATGTACAATATGGTTGTAATTAATAAACTTCTATATGGATCCCTTCTAAAATTCATTCAATTTGTTTCCTTGGCAAATGTATTGGCTTATTTCTAAAAACTGAATATTCCTATTTCTGGTTTCGTTAAAAAAATATAAATGTATAAAAATAAAGTTCAGTTGGTAATAAAATTGGTCGAGCTTTACCTTCATTCAAACAATAAATTATCTTTGCTTAAGTTTTAAGAAAAAGATGTTTAACCAGAATGTGATATAAAACAAGACCTAAGGAGCATTTATGTTAAACTTTTTCAATTGATTTTATAACCAAAACTTGTATCAGCTTATTGTATTGTAGAATAATTAAATGATAAAGAAATTAGTATGTTGGTAAATATTCTCTTAACTGCTCAGGATGTTGTTGCCGGAAGCGCGGAACAACTGGCTGTAACTCCGGAAATCTCCGAAGTATCGTTTTTTAGTCTTCTTCTCAAGGGAGGTTATATTCTTTTTCCCATTTTCATATTATCGTTTATTGCAGTTTATCTTATTGTTGAAAAAGCGCTTGTATTCAGAAAGGAACTTCGTGTTGATAAGAGCACTGTAGATATCTTCTATAACTATTTGCGTAAAGGCGATGTTGATGCAGCCAGTATGCACCTGAACAATCATCAGACTTCATATGCACGAATCTATGTTAAAGTACTCAGGAAACTTGGTAAACCTATCCGGGAAATTGAGGATGCTATGGAATCGGCAAGTAACATAGAGGTAGCCAGGGTTAGTAAAAATCTGGGTTATCTTGGACTGATTGCTGGTATTGCCCCCATGCTTGGTTTTGTGGGAACTATTTCAGGTATTATAAAGATCTTCTATAATATATCACTTACCGATAACATCAGTATTGGCGTTATCTCTGGGGGTTTATATGAAAAAATGATTTCTTCGGGAACGGGACTTATTGTTGGTATTATTGCATATACAGGTTATCACATTCTGAATATGCGACTGACTAAGTTTATCTCAAAAGTTGAGGAAGAATCGTTTGAATTTCTGGATCTTTTAAGTCATTAAGGAATGAAGATAAAACATCCGTCAGAATTTAAGGCTGAGGTTGCAACAGCATCGTTGAACGATATTATGTTCTTTCTACTGTTGTTTTTCCTTATCATAGCAACATTTGCCAACCCCAATGTTATAAAGCTGATGCTACCAAAGGCAGCATCGAGCCAGACTGTTACAAAAAAACAAGTTACCCTGTCGGTTAATAAAGACAAGCAATATTTTATCGACCGAAGGGCAATACCAACAGAAAGCCTGGAAACAGAGCTTAAAAAACTGGAATCAGATATTCCGGATGTAACAATTGTTGTAAGGGCAGATCATTCTCTTACCATACAGGATTTAGTCGATATTCTGCAGGTTGGGAGCAAATTAAGAATTAAAATGATTTTGGCTACTGACAAGAAAAAATCGTAGCCGATACAGTTGAAACAAACGATATTCTAATATAAACAGCAGACTACAAAAGTAATCCGCTGTTTTTTTTATTGCAATTTGTGCAATAATGCTTTTAAACTTTAAATATTCTTAGCTAACCAGTCGCCTACATCACTCGTTGAATAAGCTTTTCCAGTTTCGGCAATATCAATTGTTACAATACCCTCGTTGATTGATCTTGTAACGACATCACGAATAATTTTTCCGGCATCGGGCATACCTAAAGAAGATTCAAACATCATAGCTGCCGAAAGTACTGTTGCTAATGGGTTGGCAATATTCTTTCCGGCACCCTGCGGATAAGATCCATGTATTGGTTCGTATACCGAAGTATAGGTACCAATGGAAGCCGAAGGTAATAAACCCATTGAGCCAGTTATAACACTTGCTTCGTCCGATAATATATCTCCAAACATATTTTCGGTAACAATCACATCGAACTTTGTCGGGCATTGTATTATCTGCATAGCAGCATTGTCAACCAGCAGAAATTCAACTTCTACCTCGGGATATTCCACAGCAGTTTCCTGAATGGTTTCTCTCCAAAGCCTTGATGTGGCCAAAACATTAGCTTTGTCAACAGCAGTAAGCTTTTTTCTGCGCTTCATGGCATATTCAAAAGCCATATGCGTAACCCTTGATATCTCCTCTTTCGAATATACGTTGGTATCGAAAGCTTTGGTGCCATCTTCAGTCCTTCCCCTTATTTCGCCGTAATATATACCTCCTGTAAGTTCCCTAATCATAATAAAATCGGCACCTTCAACAAGTTCACGACGCAAAGGTGATTTATGAATTAGCGATGGAAATGTGGTAACCGGACGAACATTACCATACAAGCCCAGCTTTTTGCGCATAGCCAGCAATCCTTGTTCCGGTCGCACTTTTGCTTTCGGATCATTATCATACTTCGGATCGCCTATTGCTCCAAACAGAACAGCATCGGACTTCATACAGATTTGATGTGTTTCATCCGGATATGGATTTCCTGTCTTTTCAATTGCTATTGCTCCCACTAATGCTGGGGTATAGCTAAACTCATGGTTAAACTTTTTTTCAACAGCTCTGATAACTTTCAAAGCTTGTTCTACTACTTCCGGGCCTATTCCGTCTCCCGCAAGAACTGCAATGTTCTTCTTCACTTACTTTGTTTTTAATTTGTATTTATATGTCAAAATTCATTTTGTTCTCATTATAACAGGCTTAATTATCAAAGGCTTTCAGCAGTTTCTTTAAACCTCGATTAAGAATTTTTAAACCAACAATTTTACATGTTGCTATTAACAATTCCTAAATCGGGGCAGGTTGTAAGCAATTGTAATTTTCAATAATT
>JAHEEB010000760.1 GCA_024640925.1 Bacteroidota bacterium
GTCCCGTACCTGTTGTACCATACGGTACAATCGTTGAAAAATCTTCAACCTCAGGATAGTAGTATGATCCCGATTTTATCAATCTCTGCCCATCAAGCAGAAAGCAGTCGGAAGAAGTAAGGGACACAGGGCTAAGTGCATTGTCGTAATACATGTTTTTCCCAGTTCGGGTAATTGCTGATAATCCTGAAATTCCCCATCCAAGACCTAACAAATTTGAAGAACCACTACTACTGTATGTAATTGAAACACTTGGTTGCATACCACACCTGCCAGGAAGCATAGTCAATGGTATAGTATATGCTGCTGAACCACCAGGGGTAACATCCATTTGGCCAGCTGTAGAACCAACAGGCAGCGAAGTATTCAACGTTCTGGTCGAAGGGTCAACTATTGAAAATGCAAACAGGCAATTCAATGTGATTATGGTAGTAAATAATTTTGTTCTCATGTGATTTTTAATGTTGTTGTAGAAATAACTTATTCGGATTTTTGGTTTTATTCATTTTTTATAACAGTAAAATTCTTTTCCATCCCATTTATTTTCATATCGAGTAAGTACATACCATTCTGTTCTCCCGTAAGATCAATGGTAAATGAGTTCATATCAAATGTTTCTTCGCGCATTAAAACGCCATTCAAGGTATATACCTTAATCAAGACCTGAGTGCCTTTTTCTTTATCGGAATTTTTTAGTTCAAAATTCAGTATTCCTGATGTAGGATTGGGAAATAAAATAATACTGGAATTATTTCCATTATCTAACGCATATTCCTGCTGCTGCGAATTAGTAGTATCGGTTGCCGATTTGGTAGATGTGCTTACAATTGTTCTTGCCGTTCTCAAGCCAGCAGCATTATAAGTATAATTCATGTATCGGAATTCACCTGTCACAGAAATTTCGCTTATATAGGCAAAACCAGGAGCATCTGAAGAAATTATTATTTGATTACTATATTCATTTACATCAAGTGTTAAATAATAAACACCTTCATCAGCCGTAATATTTCGAATATATTTATATTCAAAATATCCATATTTATTCATACAATAAACACCTATAGAAATATTTCTATAAAATAAATCCCATATATCAATGGTTAAAGTTTTAATATAATTAATTGAATTTGCTCTAAATACAGCTATGGCTATACCAGAGCAATTTTCATCTGAACAGGTTACAGCATATGTTGAAGAATTGCCATCTATCATGTCTGCAGGTCCTTCAAAATCCACAGAACTAACAAGAGTGAGTGCTTGTCCAAATCCACTATAATTTCCTATAAGGACAAACAATAGAATTAAAGAAATACGGTGTAACTTTTTCATAAGTATAAATATTTAATCTTTTCGAATTATTACAGTAACTTCCTTACAAAGTAAAAACCAATAAGGTTGACAGGCTTAAAGAGGTTTGGAATTACTATTACTCAATAATTTTTACTAAAATAAAATATTTTTTTCTACAATAAAAACGGTATAACGAATGAACTTAAAAAGTTCCTGTATGTATGTTCGGTTAAAACTTATTTTGCCAATTTATCAACTTTTTATCAACATGCTTTTGAGGGAAGGGGGTTTTTGAGGAATTTTCCAACTCCTACCCCATCCTTCCATTGTTCCTGCTTTTCCAATGCTGCCTCGCCTTCCCCTAGGTAAGGGAAGGATTAAGGTGGTGCCTGTTTTCAGACTTCTTTAGAATGGATCTTTGTAACCAATTGAATACCACAGACGCTTATTCCGTCCCCTAATCAAGGGGATGGTATTGAAACTCCGGCAAATTACTGAGTTTTGAGGGAAGGGGTTTTGAAAAAATTTCCTGCTACAACCCCATCCTTCCATTGTTAATGCTTTTTCAATGCTCGCAAGCCTTCCCCTAGGTAAGGGAAGGATTAAGGTGGTGTTTTCAGACTCCTTTAGAATGGATGTATTTCCAAAATAAAATCTATTACATTTTACTGCAATAGCTTTACTTATTTAAGTTTAAGTTAAAAACTTTTTTATTATTGAATGCTCACGGTCATAACCGATCAACGGGAGCTCAGCGAAGCTAAACCCCGAGCTCCATGGTTTAAAATTTAAGAAATAGCACAAGAAAATCTTTTCTCAAGTCTCTTTTATTTATTGTTTTTTGGTTGAACTAGTGGAGGCCAATATATACCTTTTATTCGTTCTGTAATTAATCCTTCAAATAAATTAACTATTTCAAGCAAATCAGAAGACATTAAACAAGTAATTATAATTTCTTGATTCGATTTAAAAATTATTCTAATACATTGATAGCATTCCAAAGGCATAAAAGGAATGCCCTTATCCAAACTAGATGATCTATACAAAAGTATTTTTTTTATCTCTTTTACATCCAATTCATTACTATTACCATTTTTATATATTTTAATTTTTCCGTTAGAAATTTCTAGCATCTCACCTTTGTTTATAAGATAATATTTAAGATGCAAATAAATAACTGGCAGGGTAATAAAAAACCACCACCCACTAAAAGCAATAAACATGAACTTTTCAAACTTAAAAAATAAAAGTACTAAAAGCATCAAAATAGTTCCCTCAATATGGAATTTTAATACCTTAATGTGATTTCGAATTGTTATTTTGTGAATAATCATTCATTTAATTTTAAAATGGCCCTCTAAAATTTTGCATTCCCCACCATTGGATATTATTTACTAATGTTTCACACTTAAATAAATTGTTGAAAACAATGAAATAGTTTAAAAAAACAGCTTGAATATTTTGTTATGACATTAATTTTCAATATATTAATGTTGAATCCAAAACAAAAAACATGCTACGCGATAAAGATATAAACAAGATTTCAGAATTAAAAAACGGTTTTACCCATACATAGCACGAACCAGATTTTATTTTAGGTTCTTTGAATAGTTTTACATTTTCTGGTTTATGAAAATGTTTAGATCCATTTTAACGCAACCTCATCTCCCGAATTTTCATCTGATTGTATACATTAAACCCTGTTTAAACATAAAACCCTTTGGGAAAGAAACCCTGATAAAAATTAATACAATGAAAAAAACAATCTTCCTCTTATTCCTGGCAGTTATTCTGCTGAGCTCGTCTGTCGATGATTTTTATAATCCTTCCGATTATTTCCCCATACTAATGGAACGCACCGAGCTTGAAAAAAGTGTAAAATACCGTGATGTCCAGGCTATTGAAAATCCAGGTAAGATATATTATAAAGACTACATCGT
>JAHEEB010000761.1 GCA_024640925.1 Bacteroidota bacterium
CTCCACCCTTTGCTTCCTAGCGAAGATACGGTGTCTGTATACCAACCCCAACCACTGGAATAAGAAGGCCCATTTATTATCGTCCAGGTTTTACCATCATTTATAGTATATTCCATTCTTGCCCCATCGATAAGAGGTTCAGTTTGAGAATACACTTTAAGTTCCACAATATGTTTAGAATATTGAGTCAAATCATAACATTCACTTTCAACATAGGAACCATCATCATTAGAATAAGCTCCAGTTGGAGATAATACCCATACATATGGCGAATTAGGGTCATTGCCTAAAGTTTGGGTCATATTTAAGCATTCCCATGTTGAACCATCTGATTTTTGCCATAAACCTCCTTTATATTCAAAATCATTTAAATGTGGAGGTAAATTGGTATTCTGTAGGATTAAATATTTAGTAATCACATCATTTCTTGAATCCTGATCGCTTGCTAAATCTACACCAACAACAAATTTATCATAAATATCACCTGTTACAAAACCAGCAAGCTTTGAAAACTTAAATATAACACTATCATCCTGAGCAATTGGCCCATCAATTGTATCATAAACCAATGTGTTATTTAGTCCATTTAGTCCATAAAATACCGGAATTTTAGCAGGAGAATTTCCTTCTGCATTATTCTTAAATACGGCAATGACTGTATCATTTCCACATCCAGCACAATCATTATATGGAGATATTATTCTTGTTATACCTATGTCTGTTTCCAGGTGGGTCCCAATAATGGCAAAATTATCAACATTAAAACCAGGATATATGTCGTATGGGTTTTCTAAAATTCCAAATCGAACCTGAAATCTTTCTTTGTGAGAAGCTAATGTATCAATGTAATTATCTAAATAATCTCTCCAGATACTTTCGGCCCCAGGGTATTGAATATTAGACCAAATTGTAGTCCAGTTGGTTCCCCCGTCATTTGAGGCTTGAATAACGGCGTTTGTATTTCCACCAAAGCTGAATTGTCTTTGCATAAACAACCCCAGGTTAATATAATATTTAAGATTAAGTTCAGGCATTGTTGCAAAATAAGCATTTGAAGAGGTAATACCGGTTAAATATGCTCCATCACCAGTTAGATCTGTTCCTAATATTTTTGATCCGCTATAGGCAACATCCGGATCAAAGTATGAACCCACAGTCTTTCCCAATGGGGCAGCAGCTTCAAAATCAGGTTGTAAAGTCCATCCTGAAATGTTTTCAAAATTTTGAAAATAGGGAGTTTCATAAATTTTCTGATAGTAATTTGCATGGGTAATAGTATCAGGGAAAAGAGTATCATTCATAGATATGGAGTTGGCATCAAACTGAAGACCAAAAGTAGAATTATCAGATAAATTATCTTTAACAGAGACAGCAATCCAATAATAATTATTTCCCAAGGACATGTTATTACTCAAAGTAAATTTGACCTTACCTCCTGAAAGTGAGGCTGTATTTAAAAGAGTAGAAACGCTATTTTCTTTAGTTTTAAAAACAATATCACTTGTTTTGTATAGTTTAAACACAGTAGATTCAAGATTGGAAACACCACTTCCAACAGGAGTAACTGTTATGCTTTTTAGAGTTGCGTTCCCTGTATTTCCAAAAACTTTCAGAGTAATCTTTTCTACAGGAATATCATCAATTCCTGAAGGTAGTGCCTTATGGCTTACTGGTTCAATTTTTGAACCTTTTATAAATTTGTTTTGAGCTTCAGTTTCAGATACAACAACACTATCAATGCAAACCCCCCATCCATTTCCAACTCTTCCATAAAAAGCTAATTGAAAATGGTCAGTAAGGTATTTCGTTCCTAGTGATCTAATGTCGAAAATCCTTTCTGTCCAAGAAGTTACGGCAGTCTTATAGGTTACAATAGTATCCCAATTGGCTGTAGGTCCAGTTCGAAAAAGGAGTTGTAACACATCAGTACCAGTAATACTATTGTACATGGCATGATGAAATCTGAGTATTGGTCTTGATGCCGCTCCCATCTCTAGTTCTGGAGATATTAATAATGTTTTATTAAGAGGAGTATTCGCAAAATATAGTGTGGCATTCTTAGAACCTTGAGCAGCAAATGCTGGATTACTACTTCCAGTATATCCGCCTTTCTGATATGCCCAGTTTACTTTACTGTTTCCCACTTTTACTGAGGTCCATTGAGCTTGGTCTGTTAGGGTTTCAAATCCAGAATTTAGGTAGAAAAATTCTTCCATTTGAGCTAACAATGACTGATTTGTGAAAGCACATGCTAAACATGCATATGTAAAAAGTCTTTTTATTTTCATGTTCAATCAAGTTTTCATAAAAGTATTACGAAAAAAATTAAATTTTGTTTGTACTCTGTTTAAAGTTTTCAATAATTTATAAAAAAAAAAACTTTATTTTGTTTTTTGCGTATAAATATTTATTAAACTCATAACATAACCACAAATGCGCCAAATCATAGTGTTTTTCTCAGTTGCAATTCTTGCAGTTCTCACATCTTATGGACAGATAGGAAATCAGTTTTGGTTTGCACCCCCGGATGTATCAGTAAATCACGGAGCTGGTGGTGTTACAAATGGGCAACCTGTTAAGATTCACGTTACAGCAGTTCATGCAACAACTGTCACTATATCAAGACCTGCAGATCCAACGTTTACTCCTATAAACATAAGCTTGAGTGCCCAGGAGACTCAATTTATTACACTTAATAATATCATTAATATTAATGATATTGAAGTTTATGCTGTTGATCCTTCTCTGTCTAATTTTATTCAACCGAAAGGGATTCTTATTACATCTTACCCTGGTGATATAACCGCTTTTTATGAGTTGGATAATCCAAACAACAGAGATATTTTTGCCTTAAAAGGGGACAATGCTCTTGGTACGGAGTTTTATGTTAGTTTACAGCAACAATGGCCAAATGGTTGTCCCGGAGGTGGAAATTACGGGGGTATTTGTTACAATGGCTTTTCCGTTGTAGCCCAACAAGATAATACCCATATAAGGGTGTATTTTAATGGCAATTCAATGCGTAACTACACATCAGGGATAACTCCAGCCTACCAGGACATAACCCTTGATGCTGGAGAAACATTTGCTTTTCAGTCTACAGGACAAAATGCAGGAACACATATGCAAGGAGTTCATATAACCTCAGATGTACCAATTGCTGTAACTATTTATGATGATTCGATAAGAAAACGTTGGTCTTCTTCTGTTCCAACCTG
>JAHEEB010000762.1 GCA_024640925.1 Bacteroidota bacterium
AACAAACATATAGCCAATTGTTCCATCATTGTAAATAACTCGGTGTTCTAACCCTTGATTAGATTCTTTATCATTTGTATTCTGAATTGTTTCAATCGCATTCTTTATTCTCTCCCTATCATCCGGATGTACAAAGAGTTCGACAAATTGAGGATGTTTTATTGTATAACCACCAACCTGGATAACTGTTTTCCCGAATAAAGCATAAAACTGATCATTAAATACAAATTGGTTATTTTGAATATCATATTCCCAGTAAGCGATTTTTGCAATCTTCATCGCATTCAACAATTGGTTCTGGCTAGCTCGTAAGGCTTCTTCAGTTTTCTTTAGTTCCGTAATGTCGTGCCCTAAGGCTAAAAGCCCAGTTATATTTCCCGCTGTATCAGTGAGGGTTTTGTCGTACCATTCGATAATGCGATATTGTTTGTTTTTTGTGACAATTTTATTTATAAACCCCTTGGTGGGTGTATCAAATATTGCTTTTTGAACTATTTTTTTTGTTGCAATTCTTTGTTCTTCAGGAACAAAAATATCGAACCAATCTTTTCCTTTTACTTCATTTAAAAGATAACCCGACAAATTTTCCATAAACTTATTGAAATGCACTATTTGTCCTTTTGTATCGATAATTAGAACAATAGCCTGAGCTGTATCAATGAGCTTTTCGGTAAATTCATTTATAATCTGCGGACATAATCCGATTTGAGCTATTGTTTGAATATCTCTTATAATCAGAGTTGCACCTTTTATTTGGTCATACTCGTAAAAAGCACTGATAGATGCAATAAACGATTGGTCTTTTCTTTTATTAGTGAATTGAAAACTTCCGGAGTTACCTGTTTTTAATGTTTTTTCTATGAGATTACCAATGTTGTTTTTTTCCTCTTCAGGGAAAATGGAGTGGATATCTTTACCAGTAAGCTCTTCGATAGACAAATCCGAAAAACTTTTATTTGAAAAAATTATCCGGTAATCTAAATCAATAAACAATATAAATTCTGCAGTATTCTCAAAATACTTGCTGACATTGAGAAAGTTATTACCTTCATTTGAAAATTTGTCAACTTGGTCTGGTTTGTTCATAGTATGAAAAATTGGTTGTTACCCAGTCAATTTAACCCAGAATAGCCCAATTGATAAAATCATCTGATTGTTAGCCAAAGGTTTTAAAATCAAACCTTTCTTTAAATATACAAAAAAATAGATAACATTCAACTTGTTGAATGTTATACTAATTTATTAAAGAATGAATAGAAAATAAGTTGTCAGATTTTAATTTATTTAACTTAGTTGGCTGAAAAGTATTCAAATCACCTCATTTTATTGTTATGGACAGGAAAAAATTACTGTTTTTGTTTTTTATAGTCACATTGTTCAGCATTTCTATGGGACTTTTAGAAAGTACGGTAGTAGTGTACTTACGGGAAATTTATTACAAAGGTGGTTTTAGTTTCCCATTGGCTCAAATCGATGAGCGTATTTCAACTACGGAACTTTTTCGTGAGCTGGCAACAATGATTATGTTAATCGGTGTTGGTTATTTGGCAGGCCGTAACCTGGCTTCACGCTTTGCCTGGTTTATTTATTCTTTTGCAATATGGGATATCTTTTACTATGTGTTTCTGAAAGTGTTTGTTAACTGGCCTGAATCTCTTTTAACCGATGATATTTTATTTCTTATTCCGGTTGTTTGGGTAGGGCCTGTTATATCTCCGGTTATTATCTCGCTTACCATGATTTTACTCACAATTATTATACTTTATTATGATTCGAAGGACAGAAAAATTGATATAACTCTTATCGACTGGGGCTTTCTTATATTAGGGTCTCTAATTGTTATTGTTGCTTTTAGTTGGGATTATTCAAAGTTTGTAATCAACAAGTCGGGTTTTAAGGATATATGGATTACCCCGGGAAATGCTCTGTTTGAGTTGCAGTATATACCACAAAATTTTAACTGGTTTTTATTTACAATAGGGGAGGCGATTATACTTTTTCGTGTCTTATGGTTTTGGCGAAGGCTATCAGTAAAAAACAAACTGTAAATGGTTATTTGAACCGGAAATAATAAACTATTTTGCCCTTTTGAGATTCTGGAGCATCTTCTTTACTGGTAAACCTTGAAGCAAGAGCAGCACTTCTAGCTGCTTCTTTAAGCTGGCTATCGAGTGTTGTAGAACCTTTAATTCCTGCAACAGCATTAATAACCCTCCCATTTTTATCAACAGTGACTTCAACAACAACAACACCTTCTTTACTCATTTTTGGAGGTTTTGGTAATGATACTGATTCTCTGCCTTCGAGAGTGGCAGAAATTCCATTTCCAAACCCTCCACCAGGTGAATAATCTTTGGAATTGATATCTCCTCCAGGACTTCCCTGGTTACCAGTACCTCCTGGTACAATACCTTCTGAAGCGGTTGACGAGGTATTTCGATTTTTACCCCACATTGCGCTCTGGTTTGGTTGAGGTTTCTCAACTGGTTCAGTATTTGTAGTAACTGTTCGTTGATCCCGGGGTTTGTATAGTTGTGGCTTTTCTGTTTCAGCATCTATCGAGGGAGCATCTTCATAATCCTGTGTAATAACCTGTTCTTTTTTCTCAATAACAGGTAGCTCCAATTGTTCGGCAGGTTCTTTCTCTTTTACCACCTTTTCGGTGAACATAGGCTCAATCTCACCAAAACCGGCATCATCTTGCCCAAAGTTAACAAGGATACCTTCTTCACTTGGTATCATGTATTTGGAAGTAAAACCAGTATAGACCAATAATAGAAGAAGCAATATGTATATGCTGCTGGTAATTATAAAAGCCCTGCTATTCAATGCCATAACATAAGAATTATTTAGTACTATCCGGGCACAATGGCCATTCAAATCAATCAGATTGCCGTTACTTCAATTCTGTTTATTTAAATTACGGCAAACCTTAACCACTCAAAATTAAATAAACGTATTAAACCATTCGATTATTTTCAAGAAAAAAAATAAACAAAAATTAGTTTGCTTTTACCTCTTCTTCCTTAATTGCTTCGTTTCCTGCTGTTGGTTTTTCTTTCTTCTTGTTTTTCTTTCTTTCCTTGATGGCATCTTTATATCTGTTGGGTATCTCGCCGATTTTATCGAATTCTTCGGTATAAAATATACCAACACCTTGTGTATACCCCGATAGTTCACTTTCTACGGAGTACTCGTTTGCACGATTATACGCCTT
>JAHEEB010000763.1 GCA_024640925.1 Bacteroidota bacterium
GTACATGATTATATATTGGGTAATTCAAAAACTACATTCGAACAATTCGAAAACATTTATATGGGTAATTTATATAATGAATTTCCCTTATTCGCACTCGTAAAGCTCAATTATTCATTATTAACAGCTTCCGACTATTTGGCCACAACCCATTACATGAGCCAATGGCAAGAAATACCTTCTGACTTTGGGCTTTTGAAACTAATACAGAAGCAGCAAATGATAGAAAGCATTAAAACCTCAAAACCGTATAATAAAGTAGCTTATGAAAATCTAGAAGGTTTTTCTTTTTCTTGGCCACAAGAGCAAAATAATGAAAATTTAAACCGACTGCGTACAGAAATGACAGTGGAGGTAATTCATAACATCAGGGAAAATAGCGATAAACACTTGTTTTATATTGAAGCTCCTACAGGTGGTGGAAAAACTAATCTTTCGATGGTTGCTTTAGCTGAATTATTATCGACTGATATAAATTCCGGCAAGGAACAAATAAATAAAGTGTTTTATGTTTTTCCTTTTACGACATTAATAACACAAACATATAAGGCATTAAAGGAAACGTTTGAATTTGACGATAATGAAATAATTCAACTACATTCGAAAGCAGGTATACAGGATAAAAACAAGAGCGATGATAATTATGGTAATCAAAGATTGAATTATATCGACTATTTGTTTGTCAATTATCCTGTTGTGTTATTGACGCATATCAAGTTTTTTGATATTCTGAAAACCAATCGTAAAGAAGAAAATTATTTAGTACACCGGCTTGCTAATTCGGTGGTTATTCTTGACGAATTACAATCTTACAGTCCATCGCAATGGGATAAAATGATGTACTTGATTGATAATTACGCTCGTTTTTTTAATATAAAGTTTATTCTAATGTCGGCCACATTGCCTAAAATTGGCAAATTGCTTGGCATGAGCAAAGAATCTGAATTCACTTACTTAATCAATGATAAGAACAAATATTTTCTGAACAACAATTTTAAGAGTCGGGTTTCATTCGATTTTTCTCTTTTCTCATCCAAAACTGTTTCAAAGGAAGAAAAGCCTCAGTTTTTAAGCACTTTAGCGGAGACGGTTTTTTTAAAATCAAAGGATTATTGTAAGCAAAATGGTAGAGTCTTTACTATAATAGAATTTATTTTTAAAAAAACAGCAACAGAATTTTATCACATTACAGAAACGCTAAATGAAGACAATTTTTTTGATGAAATATTTGTTCTATCAGGAACGATACTTGAATCGAGAAGAAAAGAAATTATAGGTTACCTGAAAAACAAGAAGAATCAAATCCACAATATATTACTCATTACAACCCAGGTAGTGGAAGCAGGAGTTGATATTGATATGGATTTAGGATTTAAAGATACTTCTATGGTTGACAGTGATGAGCAATTGGCTGGTCGCATAAATCGTAATGTGAACAAGAAACAATGTAAATTATACCTATTCAACTGCGATTCGGCAAAAGTTCTCTACAAAAAAGACCTTCGGTTTGAATTACTAAATAATGAATTGTCAGACCAGTATCATTCAATTCTTGAGAATAAAAGTTTTGACATATTGTACGATGCAGTTATTGATAAGAAAAATAATAGAAATGCCAGCGATTATTTCGAGGGATTAACTGATTATAAGGAGGCTGTTAAAAAATTAGATTTCGGCTTGACTGATTCTAGCTTCAAACTAATTGATCAAGATAATTACTCAATTTTCATTCCTCTTAACCTTCCTGTTCAAAACCCGGAATATGAAGCAGAAAATAATTTTTCGGAATCTGAATTGCAATTTTTAGCACAAAATGATAAATATACTTTTGGGGAAACTTTTGTGAAAGGTGCAACGGTTTGGACTTTGTATGTTGAATTAATTACAACACATAAGCAGGATGACTTTTTGCTGCAAAAAGCAAACATTAAAAACATACAAGGTATTATGTCGAAGTTTATTATCTCAATATTTGCTCTTACAAAAGATATTGAAGAATTGAAGGCTTCAGCAAAGGGAGTAGAACAATATGGTTTTCTTTATCTTACGTATTGGTACGAAGATAATGTGTATGATTATAAATCGGGGTTGAATATTTCAAATTCTAACGCAATCTTTTTATAGGCCATGAAACGATGAGTATTACCGGAACCCACTTTAACTACTATT
The DNA here is from genome assembly GCA_024640925.1 of Bacteroidota bacterium. Lineage (GTDB taxonomy): Bacteria > Bacteroidota > Bacteroidia > Bacteroidales > UBA10428 > UBA10428. The sequence goes on from JAHEEB010000763.1 coordinate 2,170, forward strand.
TTACATGTAAGCGTGAGCTATGGCTCTTCGCCAACAGCATAAACATGGAGCATACCAGCGATTTGGTTTATGAAGGAAAGCTTATTCACGAAACCACCTACCCCCAGCGTGCCGAAAAATACAGCGAAATAGAACTCGAGGGAATAAAAATCGATTTCTACGATGCGAAAAACAAAGTAGTACACGAGATAAAAAAAAGCGACAGCCACGAAGAAGCCCACGAGTGGCAGGTGAAGTACTACATTTATGTTTTGGAACGTAATGGTGTGGAAGGTGTTACCGGCTTGCTTGAATACCCTAAAATGCGCGAAACCAACAAAGTCGTACTAAATAAAGTAGATCGCGAACAAATACAGGAATTCGAAAAAGACATTGAGCGAATAATAACATCTGAAACCTGCCCTGAACGATTACCAAAAAGCAAATGCAAAAATTGCAGCTATTTTGATTTTTGCTGGAGCGGTGAGGAAGAAAATGAATGAGTGAATGTGAAGGATTGGCTTAAACTTCTCGAAGAATCGAAAATTTCAAATACAACTATAAAGCCATTGTACACAAAATGTGAAGAATTGGTAAAAATTTTCACCACTGCCTGCAAAAACACCAGCCGATGAGCTACAATCATTCAATCATTCAATCATTCAATCATTCAATCATTCAATCATTCAATCATTCAATCATTCAATCCCTGACTATGAAAAAAACCTACTATCTGTTTAATCCTGGTCGCCTTTCTCGAAAAGACAACACCCTAAAGTTTACACCGGTTGACGAAGAAGGCAACGAACATCCGCCTAAATATCTTCCGGTTGAAGGTGTTGAAGACTTATACGTTTTCGGAGCGCTCGATGCCAACAGCGCTCTATATAACTTTCTGGGTAAAAGCGATATTCCGGTTCATTTTTTCGATTACTACGAAAACTATTCCGGTTCATTCATGCCCAAAGAATCCCTCTTGTCTGGCAGAATGCTGTTAGCACAGGCCGAAAACTACACAAACAAAAAGAAAAGAATGTCAATAGCCACCCGCTTTATTGACGGGGC
>JAHEEB010000764.1:0-1370 GCA_024640925.1 Bacteroidota bacterium
CAGAAGACCTCCTGTTGCATTTAAATCAAATGATGATGATCCAGAATATTATTATGGTGATTTAAACTCAAAACTCACACTAAAACCAACTCAAAGGAGTGTAGTTTCCCTGAGTATTTTCAAAAGTTATGACAAACTAGATTTTCAACAATACAATGAATACCCGAAAGTTGAAGAGAATACAATCTGGGGGGCAAAGGGAGCAAGCATAAGATTTACCTGTAAAATTACACCCACATGGAACTCTGAATTTATTCTCGGTTATTCCAAAACCTCATTTGATTATTCCTTTAGTGACACCACTCTTAAGAGACGCAAAAGAATATTGGGTCCAGGCGAGATTATTCATGAAGTTAACAAATCAGCTAACATTAATTCCTGGTTAGCGAATACCACACTGACATGGAACAACACTATTGAAGTAGCTAAAAACCAACAAATTGAAACCGGATTTGCCCTTCAATCTTTTAATTCAATCTATGATTATAAGGCAGAATTAAATGTTAATTCAACAATCCTTGTTGATACATCACGAATTTACCATAAGAAAGCGTTGTTAGGTTCAGCTTGGATTCAATACCAGTTTTCCGGCGAAAAATGGAACCTCAAACCAGGGATAAGATTAAGCCAGTATAGCATCAATAAAAAAATTTACCCCGAATTCCGAGCATTAGCAATCTATAAGATAAATCGCGCTATAATCCTAAAAGCTAATGTTGGCAATTATTATCAGTTTGTGAACAAGGTAAATGTTGTAGACAGGGGTGATTTTCGTAGTGTTTGGGTAATCAGCAATGATGATGAAAAGCCGGTAGTATCGTCCTGGTCTTTCAGTGGAGGGAGTAATTATGCTATTACATCTGCACTCAACTTCGATATTGAAGTCTATTACTGTAATACAAATAATCTGGTTTCATCCGATGAAGAATATCGAATTGATAACAACGAAATTAAATTGAAAAATACCAACCATCTATATAACAGCAAGGTAAAAGGTGTAGATATACTTTTCAAACAAACATTCGGTAACTATCAGCTTTGGGCTTCTTATACCCTGGCTCAGTCAGTGAGTGAACAGAAAAAAAATGATAAAACATTGACGTATCCATCGGATAATGATCAATTACACGAGCTAAAGCTGCTCAACATCTTAAAAATAAAAAGCTTTGTTCTAAGTTTAAGTGGAATATATGGATCTGGTAATGTCTGGGACGAATATGTTTTGGATGATAATCTTAAATTAAGCTCTGATTATCAAAAAAACAACTCCCGAATTCCAGCATATTTCCGTATTGATGCTGGATTGAATTATTCAGTTCATCTGGGTAACTCCGAATTGAAAATCGGTACCAATTTCTACAATATGTTGA
>JAHEEB010000764.1:1380-3205 GCA_024640925.1 Bacteroidota bacterium
TGATGAGCTTTCGGCAACTCCTTTGCAGGATATCAATCAAGGCATAAACCCGTTGGAAGTAAAGACGGTATATGGACTTGGTTTTTCCTATAATGTTTTCGTCAACCTGGTTTTTTAGTCAGTTAATTTTTTTGCGAAGAAATTATTGATATCAAAGGAACCAATATTCCCAAAAAGAAACATATCAATATATTACGATTAGCGATTTCTGGCGTTTTAACGTTTTAGTTGTAAAATTTAATACCTTTTTATACTTGATTTTATAGGCTTATAAAGGATTTTCTGGTTGTTCGTCATACAAAAACAATTTCAAATACTATTTTTTTATGTTTTTGGTAGGGTGCAATTTATTTCGTGCGTATTTCCATTAAAAGCGAATAAAAACTAAAACCATGTCGGTGAACAATGAGAAATATAACAAAACAGGTTCAAATTCTTATGATGAATTGAAAAACCTCCTTGTTAATCTCCGTGTACCACTGACAAAAACAAAAGAACAGGCTTGGATTGATTTTGAATGCCGCCTGAAAACAAAAGGTAAAACCGCTAAAACACGTTCTTTGAATTACCTGCCGTATGCAATTGCTGCAGGTATTGCATTTCTAATAAGTATTTATACTTTGTTTTACAATAACGGGGAGACAGAAATATGGTGTAAGCCTGGTAAGATTGTAACAATTACTCTTCCTGATGGATCAGAGGCTGTGCTCAATGCCGCTTCTACCTTAAATTACAATAAAAGAAACTGGAACAAAAATCGTTGTTTACATCTGGAAGGTGAGGCTTTCTTTCATGTAAAAAAAGGAAGTCGTTTTGAAGTAGTAACAAGTATGGGCAAAATTGTGGTTCTTGGAACAGCATTCAATGTATTTGCCCGCGACAATAAGCTTGAAGTATATTGTGAAACAGGCAAAGTGGCTGTTGAATCGAAAAATAAAGTGTTCCTGGGACCCGGAATGAAAGCTCAAACCTCGAAGAATTCAAACGTTCGGGTTGTAGAAACGGACCAAAAACACGAGTGTACATGGCAACAAGGTGAATTCTGGTTTAATAATGCACCTTTAGCTGATGTAATAGCAGAAATGGAGCGACAATTTGATGTAATCATAAAGTACAATGATCTGAACAATCGCTTCTACACAGGTTACTTCAACCGCCGTTCTCTAAAAGAAGCTCTGAATATAGTGTTTGATCCCATGCAATTGAAATATAAAATTGAAAATAAGACAATTCAAATAACAAATTAAATGTTTAACTAAAAATTCAAATTATGAAAAAGATTAATTTTTTGGTGGCTATAACAGTCCTCAGTTTAAATTTCTCATCATGCACAAAGGATAATACAGACGATGGCGTATTTTCCAGTAGCCAGATCAGTACTTCACAGGATGATGCACAGGCAAATGATATGTTCGATGATATTGATAATGAAGTCGACGATGTAGTAAATGATAATAACAGCTTGAAATCGGCTGTCGAAAGTGATACTACTCTGAATGGCAGAGTTATCGAATGGACAACCAACAACGATGGTACAAGAACTGCCATAATCACTTATACCAACTTCCAAAATCCATATGCAAAAAACGAACGTGTAAAAAATGGAGTAGTTCGCATTGTGGTAACCGGTACCAGATATGAAAATACGTATAAACGTGTTGTCACTTTTGAGAATTTTACAATTAATGATAATAAAATTGAAGGAACAAAGACAATCGAAAAAATTAATGATTCTACTTATCAAATAACCTTGACAGAAGGTATGATTACTTTTACCGACAATACTTATATAACCTGCAATGGTACACGCACCAGAACAATGGTT
>JAHEEB010000765.1 GCA_024640925.1 Bacteroidota bacterium
CCATCGATAGCAAGTTCAAAAGTAACCAAAGGCAATTCATCGTGCTGAATACCATAAACTTTAAGTCCGTTCTTTAAAGTCGATTCCCAAATGCCAGGGAATGTAAGGGTTGGATCTGCAGTAAGAGCAGGTTCTTTTGAACGATCGAATGCAGAAGGCGTTTTCTGAATAGAATCGGAAGAAGTAGCTGCGATGGCAACCTTAGCAGCTTCAGTAATATTTTCTTCAACAATTCCGGCATTTGCCGAGTTTTCCGTCATCATATTTAGTTGTCCTTTCGGAACAAAACTGGTCATAACATATGGTTTACCCTTAATATAAGTATTGTAAACCCGCATAATGTCGTCTTTCGTTACCGATTTGATATTTTCTAAATCTTTTTCTATATAGCCTGGATCATCTTTGTATGTATTATAAAAAGCAAGTTGAAGAGATTTCATGAAAACGCTGTTAATATTATTGTAGAAGTCTGTTTCTAAAACTGCTTTAATTCTTTCGATATCTTTATCTTTTATACCTTCTTTTTCAAAAAGCTGCAAAGCTTCGTCAATGCCTTTCTCCACTTCGGTAAGTGAATGACCCTCATTGGCGCGCATGCTAATGGAGAATTTGCCCGCAAGTTCCATGGCATAGTTCCATGCATTAACCCTCGATGTTAATTGTTTTTCTTTGACAAGAACTTTGTAAAGGGGGGCTTTTTTGCCATCAGCAAGAATTCTGCCCAGGAAAGTAAGAGCATATGCATCTTTACTAAATTCTTCTGTAGTTGGCCATACCATTGTCAACTCAGGTACAGTGGCAAAATTATCTTCATGAAATAACCGTTTGGTTTCTTTCAATTGCACATTCATAACAGGGCGAGCGGCTACTTCACCGTGCGATTTAATTTCTCCAAAATATTTATTTATTAGCATTTTGGCTGAATCAACATTAAAATCTCCTGCTAGCACAAGTGTAGCATTATTCGGACCATAATATTTGTTGTAGAAAGCTTTAACATCTTCCACAGTTGCCTGCTTTAAGTCAGCCATTTCGCCAATGACCTGCCAATTGTATGGATGCTCTTCGGTGAAAAGATTTTTATCTATGACATAATCCGTATGTCCATAAGGTACATTGTCGACGCCTTGTCTTTTTTCATTCTGAACAACATTTTGCTGAACAGCGAATGCATTTTGTGTTACTGTATTAATGAAAAATCCCATGCGATCTGATTCCATCCATAAAACAAGTTCCAATGCATTTTTGGGAACAACCTCAAAATACGTGGTGATATCATTTGTTGTAAATCCGTTAAGGGTACCTCCGACATTTTGTATTTTCTTAAAGTATTGATCCTGTGGAATGTTTTCAGATTCCTGAAAAAGCATGTGCTCAAAAAGATGGGCAAAACCAGTTTTACCCTTTTCTTCGCGGCTTGAACCTACATGGTACATAATAGCCGTGGAAACAATAGGATCCGATTTATCCTGGTGAAGAATAACTTCAAGACCATTGGGCAAGGTGTATTTCTCAAATTGGACTGATAATTCTTTCTCTGAGGTTTTACTACAAGCAGAAAAAATTAAAACCAGCGCTATAAAAGCGACATTCAGTTGGATGATGTTTTTTTTTCTCATACAAGGGTTAATTTGCGGTTTTATTCATTAGAAAGGTAATTATATTCTATCAAACTTTTTTAGAACCTGATGTGACCATATAGGGTCGACCATGGACTAATTTCAATCAAGTTAGATCACCAAATAAATATATGGGAAAAATATTATTATAAAAAGGATTAATAAAACTATTCCGGATTTAATCGATCGAAATTATTGCAAAACCTGTTTCCGTAAAAAATTTAGATTCATTGGAAAAACACGATTTGAAAAAGGGATCTGATTATAATTCCAGGCAGACAAATATTGTTTCTATAAAAGAAAACTGTTCAAAAGTCTATGTATAAATACCTACCAGTTTTTTCACATCTTCGAGTGTTTTATTGGCCAGAGTACGGGCTTTTTCTGCATGTTCAGCAATTATCTTTTCCACATATGCCTTATTGTCCAATAAATCCTGTTTGCGTTTTTTGAATGGTGCAGTAAGACCAATAACGGCTTCGGCAGTTGCATCCTTCAGGTCTTTGTACTTTAATGTACCCGAAGTATAATCGCCCATGAGTGTGCTTATTTCATTGGTTTTTCCACATGCTTTAAGTAAGTTGAAGAGATTTTCAACACCAGGGCTCATTTTCTCAGAGGTATCTCCTGTATCTGTTACTGCTGAACGTATCTTCTTTAATGTTTTATTTTCATCTTCGAATAAACCAATATAATGTTTCTCTCCAAGGCTTTTACTCATCTTCTTGCTCGGATCGGCCAGTGATACAAGCTTCTGAATTTCGGTAAACAGAGGCAGGGGTTCGTTAAAATATTCGCCAAACTGTTTATTAAAACGGACAGCAATATTGCGGGTTAACTCCAGGTGTTGTTCCTGATCTTTTCCGACCGGTACAAAATTCGCATTATAAATGAGGATATCTGCAGCCTGTAAAACAGGATATGTAAATAAGCCTGCAGAAATAATATTTTTAACCGATTTACCTTCCAGTTGATCCGATTTGTCTTTAAACTGAGTCATTCTCGATAGCTCACCATATGAAGTAACGCAGTTGAATATCCATAATAATTCGGTATGTTGAGGTATCATCGATTGAATGAAAAGAATTGATTTATCAGGGTCGATGCCACAGGCAAGCAATTCGATTACCATTCGTTCGGTATTGCTTTTCAATAGTTTTGGATCATAAGGCATAGTCATTGCATGTAAATCTGCAACGCCAAAAACACAATCGTATTTTTCCTGAATGTTTACCCAGTTTTTAACAGCACCAAAGTAATTACCTAAATGTATTTCGCCGGTTGGCTGTATTAACGAAAGAACCCTTTTCTTATCCATGAGAATACTTTTATCAAAAAATTAAGGCACAAAACTAAGAAATGTTCATTAAAAACCATCATTTCAATTAGTAAAGAGAAATATTATTCCTGAGTTGCAAAAGATAAGCCACGAAGGCGCCAAGGCACAAAGAATTCACAACGAAAGAAAACCCAATAAAAGCAAACAGATACTTTTTTCAACAACGCTGGCAGGTCTGAAGACGCTGCCAGGTTGGAGAGCTACGAAAATCCACAAAACATTAATTTATTACGATTTGTAATTAT
>JAHEEB010000766.1 GCA_024640925.1 Bacteroidota bacterium
TACCAAGATTTTTTGGAGAGCTGTTTTCATGTTTCAGGTTAAAAGAAAACAGATCCAGTCCTCCTAATCCATTATGACCAGCTGAAGAAAAATAAAGCATAGTATCGTTTAAAACAAACGGATACATTTCATCTTTGGGCGAATTAATGTTTTTTCCCAGATTTTTTGGCTTACCCCATTTGCCACCTACCAATTCACTGGAATATATATCTAAACCACCTGATCCGCCTGGTGCTTCTGAAACAAAATACATTTTAGTACCATTGCTGTTTAACGAAACATGACCAATGCTGCTAAAACCTTCCAGTAAAAATTCTTTTGTTTCCAGTTTATCGTTAAAGCCAGCTGGAATGGTGGTTACATAGGTTTTTAGATTAGAATTTGGTGATGTATTTCGGGTAAAATATAAACTTTTTGTTTTGTCGGAGAATGTAACTGAACTTTCGTTTTGGGCAGAATTAAGGCTTGTGTTAAATATGTTTAATCGACCTAACTGACCATCATTCAGAAAGCTTGCTGAAAATAAATTATAAAATCCATCTCCGGCAGCACCGGACAAATTTTTCCGACTGGAAGCAAATATTAACTTGTCTTTATAAACTGAAGGACAAATTTCTGACTCCGAAGAGTTTAATATACTTTCATTTTCAACAATAACAAAGGAAGAATCTTTATACATCTTGGTTCTTACCTCTGAGGAACTCAGGTAAAGCTTATCGCTGGTTTCGGCATTAACAATTTCGTTATACCTGGCCATACATTTCTCAAAACCTTTAATGTCTTTATTTTTAAGCAACAGAAGAGCATATTGTAACCGAAAATTATGCGGTATATCCAAATTCGTTTCAAATATAATCCTATAACTTTCAGCTGCTTGATCAGATAGTCCAAGCGCCGTATAAGCTTCTGCCTTTCTAAGAACTGAATAATAATTATTAGCATCCTGTTGGTATGCCATATTATAATAAACGAGGGCTTTCTTAAACTCCTTTCTATCGAAGTAATAATCGCCTTTTTCATCGAAAATGTTTCGTACATCGTTAATACTTTTATTTGCCTGGGAGAAACAAATTACATTAAATAACCCAAACAAAAATATCACCAGGATTGATCTCATATTCTATAAGTTTTGTACCAAATTATTCAATTATTTGCAGAAATGAAAGAGGTTTTCATTAAAATGCCAAATAAGTGAGTATTCATTCATATAAAAATATTAATTATTTTAAATTATTATTGGTTTATGCTCATGAAATCTTGAACCAGATTTTTGTGATTTAGCTTATACTTTTTAATTGCTCTTGAGAAAAATTCAGAATATATCTTACTTTCAAATGAAAAATCATTTTCTTTGTTTGAATTAATCTTATCTATTAAAAGAATTGAATGAAGGCTGTTATTCTTGCTGGTGGAATTGGTTTCAGAATGGGTGAATTAACAAAGGAGTTGCCCAAACCAATGTTAAAAATAGGCAATATTCCAATTCTGGAGCACCAGATAAACCTTTTGCGCCAATATGGTATTCATGATATAATTATTATTGTTAATTATCTGAAAGATTCCATTATTGACTATTTCGGAAATGGAGAAAAACACAAGGTAAAGATTAGTTATTTCGAAGAAATAGTACCTCTTGGAACTGTGGGAGGTATTAAAGAGATTGAAGAACAGTTGCAGGAAGACTTTCTGGTTTTTTATGGTGATGTAATGATTAATATGCACCTGGGACGGTTTATCGATTTTCATAAGAAACATAATAGCGATTGTACGCTTGTTCTCCACCCCAACGATCATCCATTCGACAGCGATTTAGTTGAGACCGATGAAACTCGGAGAGTAATTGATTTTCATCCAAAGCCCCATCCGGAAGGAATGTTATATAAAAACCTGGTAAATGCGGGTGCTTATCTTATGACTCCTGCAATTTTTCCTTTCATCGAAAAGGGTAAAAAAGCAGATTTTGGCCGACATATATTCCCTGCTATTTATAATAAAATAAAAATGTTTGGGTATAATACAACAGAATACCTGAAGGATATGGGAACCCCGGAACGATTGCAGGAAGTAGAAAAATCATATACTTCCGGACGCATTGCCCGTTCGAATTATGAATTCAAGCAAAAAGCTATTTTTCTTGACCGCGATGGTGTTTTAAATGAAGAAAGAGGACTGTTCAAAGAACCTGAAAACCTAGAAGTATTTGATTTTGTTCCTGAAGCAGTTAAAATGATAAACCGATCGGACTTTAAAGCAATAGTAGTAACAAATCAACCTGGAATAGCAAAAAATATTCTTTCGCTTACAGAACTCAGTAAAATACACAAAAAACTGGAAACAATACTGGGAAATAAAGGAGCAAAGATTGATGAGTTGTATTTTTGCCCTCATCACCCCGACAAAGGATTTCCAGGAGAAAGGCTTGAGTACAAAATTGACTGCAATTGCAGGAAGCCTAAACCAGGAATGCTTCTAAAAGCTGCAGAGGAGTTTAATATCGATTTACCTAAATCTTATATGATTGGCGATAGCGGACGAGATATTCTTGCTGGTCTGTTTGCCGGATGCAATACTGTGGGAGTAATGACCGGTTATGGAGTAAAAAAAACATCTATCCTACCCGATTTCTTTTTTCCTAATATGAGCGAAGCTGTAGATTTTATAACATCGGCGCCACATGAGGAATCATTTCAGAAAATATTAAGCTTGGTTGAAAGCTCTGCTAAAAAGCCTTTTATAATAGGTGTTGGCGGAAATGCAAAATCGGGGAAAAGCAATTTTTCATCTTATATTAAAATGCGCTTTCGGGAGGAAGGGAAAAAAACACTCAAAGTATTACTTGACAACTGGATTATACCAGAAGGAAGCCGAAGCAAAGAGATGAATGTATTCAATCGCTTCAGACTGTCAGATATAATTAAAGATATTACCCGACTGGTGAATGGATTGCCAATTTCATTATGTTCATACGCACATCATCCTGAGAGAGGCATATCTCTTCTTGAATATGATCCTTTCGGTTGCGATATTATAATAATAGAAGGTGTTGTAGCTTTAAGTTGTGATGAACTCCGAAAACTTTATCACACAAGCATTTATTTATCTGCAAACGAAAAAAGAAGAAAAGTTCGAATTGATGAATATTACTTGTGGAAAGGGAAAACACCTGAAGAAATTGATCATATTTATCAATCGCGTTTGT
>JAHEEB010000767.1:0-2389 GCA_024640925.1 Bacteroidota bacterium
TAATGGTACCTTACAAATGATTGTTGAAGTTGAACCGACTTATGCCGATAAAACCGTAACATGGAGTACCAGCGATCAGTCTGTTGCCACAATTTCTACTTCAGGACTTCTCACTGCCCGCAACAATGGTACTGTTGAAGTTTTTGCCGTTTCTGTTGTGGATACAGCTATTAAAGATACCCTTGAAATTACTATCTCTAACCAAATTGAGTATGTTGCATCGATTACCGTTGCAGGTAAGGATAATGCCAGCACAATCAGTACTAAAGGAGGCACATTACAAATGGTTGCAACCGTTTCTCCAACGAATGCCAGCAATAAAACGGTAACCTGGAATGTAAACAATGCAAATGCAACAATTAGTGAGACTGGTTTATTAACAGCAGCTACAGACGGAAGTGTTATAGTTACCGCCACGGCAAAAGATGGTTCTGGTATTTCGGGCACTGCTACAATTACTATCTCGAATCAAATTGTAGGTATAAATGAAAATACAAACAACAGCTTTAGTTGTTTCCCAAATCCGGTTTTAAATAGTTTGCAGCTAACTAATCTTGATGGTGTAAATACTATAGAGATTATAGATTTAACAGGAAAAACTCTTCAATCTGTTACTGTTTCTGCCGAAAACTTAAGTATCGATATGACTGACTACAGCGCAGGAATATATATTATTAAAGCTATCAGCAATAATAGTACTGCTACAGCAAAACAAATAATAAAACGATAAAAAGGTTTTTAACAAATGAAAGAGGCTGTCCAAAAAGTATTGGATAGCCTCTTTTGTAGATAAAAGGATCCGTCCAAAAAGTTATATCCAGGTGAATAGGTCACAATTCTCAAAGACTCTAAGATTCACAAAGTTTTATAATAAAGGCATTACCCTTACTTTCAGGACTAAAGTCCTGAAAAGCGGAGTTAGTCAATGCTTATCTGATAAAATCAGCTACAAAGGAAGGTCTATTAACCGTTCACTCATCACTCATCACTCTTCACTATTATAACTAATGCTCTTAAGGATTTTCGGATTTGTCCATTTTCGATTATTCAAAATCTATATACATATATTGGAAATTCAAAATCATTTTGTTGAATTGCATAAATACATCCTGGCCCAGGTTACCGGAATAATTTTTATTGAATTCAAATTCTTTCAACATTACAGGGATTTCAGATAACACATTTCTTTTTGTGCCAATAGTGTATGGGAAATTCTGCAAGACATATGTCTGGGCATCGATAAATCCTCCTGCTCCACCTTGTTTCGATGTAATTAATTTACCGTTTTTCTCCACTTCTGCTTTATGGCTATCGTAATACTTTTTAGAAAGTTCGGTGTTTCTTGCACCTGTATCCAATGTAAACAAAAGGGTATCGCTATTCGAAACTAATTGTACAATGGGGTTCAGATATTCCAGGTACATGTTGGCAAGCGACTTTTTTACAGGTATCAGCGGCACTTCAATGGTTCCTTCTTTATGCATCCGTATTTCGCCCATCTGGTGAATTACAGGAAAACCAACAATTCCATGTATTTCGTAATTTATTGAGGGGAAACTCATTTGTTCGTCGGGTGATACTAAAAAGATTACATTTTCAAATAAAAGATCGCCAACATACAGACTATCGGCAACGGCTAACTGGGTTTGTACGATAATGCCTGTAGATGAACCAACTTCTATATCGGATTTGAATATTGTAAGTCCCATTTTTTTTGCATAACTATAGGAAATGGTAGATAAATTTGCTCCTGAATCGAAAATAAATTCATCGGAAATACCGCCACATTTTACGGGTGTCATTAAGTGATTAAATTGATTATGGTAAGCCTGAATTATACAATCTTTTTGTTTATGAATAAGCTGTGGTTTAACGTTTGCAAAAGTTGCGAAGAGTTGTTGTACATTTTTGTAATTGTCCATTTCTGAACTATCTGATACGTGCTGGTACTGTTCCAAAAGAATTTTGTATATATCGGCCGTTTCTTTGTATTGGTATAAGCGGATGCAATTGCTGGCTTTGGCTTCCAATAAACCGGCTACTGTTGAATCGGACAGTTTATTTTTATATTTATCAAGCAGAATGGAAATATATTCATTCGATTTTTCAGCTTCGCCAAAAGCTAGTGAACAATATGCCTCATAATATAATATCCTGTCGTCCGACAGGTTGTTTTGCACTTCATTTAACTTATTTCTAAGCTTAAAAAGCTCCTTGTTTTCGAGTAAATCCGAAAGTTGTTTATCAATAACCGGATCGTTTTTGCTTGTGTTGGAGCATGCAAAGCAAACAAACATACTCAGGCAAACTAATACTATACTATTTTTCATCAACTAAAAATTATATTGTTATGAAACATTTTTCGAACCAAAAATACTTCTATTTTAAC
>JAHEEB010000767.1:2399-3193 GCA_024640925.1 Bacteroidota bacterium
TTTTCGGGACTAAAGTCCAATTCTAATAAACAATATTCTTTCTCCGTCCTGAAGGACGGAGTTAGTCAAATTGGGTGCCGTCCAAAAAGTTATATGCAGGTAAATTGGCCACAAAGGCAAAGATTCAAAGATTCACAAAGTTTTATTATAAAGACATTACCCTTATTTTCAGGACTAAAGCCCAATTCTAATAAACAATATCCTTTCTGCGCCCTGAAGGACGGAGTTAATCAATGTTTATCTGCTAAAATCAGCTACAACGGAAGGTTTATTAACCGATCACTCTTCACTCATTACTCATCACTCTTCACTCTTCACTTCTGTTCCGCACCAGACAATAATTCCGAAACTTTTTTAATAAAATGTGAAAAAATTTTTCAAAAATGAGGATTACAAATTGCCTTTTCGTGGAATTAATAAATAGAATTTGTTACCGGTTAGACAAAACATTAATTATTTCCGGAGCAATACGTTCTTTGTAAGTATAATCTGGCTCTATAAATGATAATCTTCATTTGTGTAATGGTGATTAGAAAGTAGACTGAGTAAACTGATTTATTATGCTGCTACGTTTATTTCGAAACTGGCAATTATTCCTTTATCCTGTTTATACAATCTGGTTTACACTCCTTAAAATGGGTTTTTCGTTTTGTGACTGATGGTTTTCGATTGGAAATAGATGCTTTCTGATTGGAAATGGATGTCTTTCGATTGGAAATAGATGCCTTTCGATTGGAAATGGATGCCTTTCGATTAGAAATAGATGCCTTTCGATTGGAAATGGATGGTTTTCG
>JAHEEB010000768.1 GCA_024640925.1 Bacteroidota bacterium
TGCTTTCTTGTGATACTATCAGCAATCATGGTTTCTCACTCGTGTATTAAGGATGATGATTCTACTGATACTAACAATCTCAATAGAATAGTTATCAATGATACCACATCGCAAGATATTCTTTTTACAAACTTTAATCCGGATCTGGAATTTGGTGATTCAGTAAATATTTATGAAAATTCAACTTCTTACCTTGCTTTCTCGATAAAAGGACTTGATAGCTACGAAACCTGTATGGAAGACTGTAACTCGCACCCCGGAGAAATATGTGATTGTGATCATGAATATAGTTACAATTTTTTATTAAAAACAGATGAAAATATTGAACTTAGCTATGATAGTGTTTCATCCTCTTATCCAAGAGTTTATTCTAATGCAGAAACAATATCCGAGGAGGATACATGGATAAAAAAGGACAAACACATTTTATTTTATACGGAACTGACTTATTACCTGCCTCATTTAGTTAATAATAGTGATAATTATATAGGATTTAGATATTTACAGGAGACCGATACCATGTATGGTTGGATTGATATCTATTTTCAATTTCAATCAAAATACGAAATAAAATCCATGGGGATTCAGAAAAATAAAATCTGAAAATCATATCACGTTCTTGAATTTCAATTGCAGTTAGAAGGCGAATTATATTATTGGCATACCTAAAAAGAAGAGACTGCGAAAAACTTAGCCAAAGGAAAAGTAAACAAGCGGTTAATTTTCAGATATGTACACACAGGAAATATTATGCCAATTTCGAAGACATAATAAAAAAGTGTATTACAATACGAATATGATTTCACTCTTTGTTATTTAATCTATTAAATTGCATGAAAATAATCTTATATGAAAACATCAATAGTTGTTGTAATCTGTTTTTTTAGTCTGTTAAATACATATGCTGATGGTGGATGTTGTTTAGGGTTTAAAGTAAAAATTACACAAAATGATAATTCCGAAGTTACAGGCTATTTCTATAGTCAATGCGGAGATTTTAATTTAGATTCCATCACAGCCGATAAGATAATAAAGAATTGGTATAATGCCTTTCAAAATGACACACTTAAAATTTATAAAGATGTTATTCGTCTGAAATATCCTGAGAATTATGGCGCTGAACTGATTACCTGTTACCCAAAAGATATATACAAAATACCTCTGAAAAGAATAAAAAAAATAGAGCAACTGGAAAAAGTTGACTGCCATCCTGATTTGTCAAAAGAATATGCTAGTAATGGATTATACCCCTTTGTGATTGAACTTTCGAAAAATGAAATTGAATTATTAAAGAATCCACCCATTGTTTCCTTTAATTATTATAATTGTATCTGCGACTTTTTTTCTCTTATCTGGGTGATCTCTTACAATAAGAATCTGAATCAGGAAGATCTGATATTTATTTTAAATAACTCATTATGTTCAGCTGCCAGAAAAGACTTAAGTTCAGGCAGCAATAAATTATGCGAAAAAGAATTCAAAAATTTAAAAGAGGCACTCTCGAAACTGGATGTTATAATTTTCTCAACCACTTACGATAAATAGTTACCGACGCTGGTTCGGTGCTTTATATACTTGTTATAGTACGAAATCTGACGATATAATAAAAGCGGTGCAAAAGCCTCGCTTTTATTATATCATTGTTACAGATTCTTATTTTACCAGTATTTTTTCGACTTTCGATTTACCATTCTCAAAATTAATTCTGACAAAATATGCTCCTGGATTCAAATTCGATAAATCAATAATGTGTTCACTTGATTTAATTATTAGCAAACCTAAATTATTGTACAACTCATAGTTTAAGCAGCTTTCAGAATCGATATTCAAAAACTGATTTGCTGGATTAGGATATACTTTATATGAATACTGATTGCCATCCAACTTAACCAAACACTCCTGAACATCAACCAGAAAGTGTTCAGACTCAAACTCAGATATACCCGGTTCCCAATTCATTGGAGGGTACATGAGTGCAGTCCCATATGATTTACAGGTATATTTTCCACTCTGTGTTAATGTAATATTTTGTATAGTCAAAAGTGTATCGGTTGCTCCTTCTATTGCTAAATTATCTTTGAACCATTGATAATTTAGTGCCGGTTTCTGTCGGACAATACTTAAAGTTAGCATATCAGTTGTACATAATGTTATTGTGTCGCCAGTACCAAAAGGTTTTTGAGGTGAATAAGTAAACTGTTCAAGATTTGGTAAAGTATCGATGGATAATAATGAAGATACATCTGAAAAATCCAATACATTGTTTGAACATAAAATGGATGAAGTATTTATGAAATATTCAATTCCGGATAGATCAGCTATATCCTTATCAGAGCAATCAAATACACCGGTTACCTTCGCTGCAGAATCTATGAGCAAGCTGTCGCCTGCATGGTCCATACATTTTGGATAGTTACTATTCAGAAAAGCCCTGAAATTGGCATCGGGTATATAAACTTTTTCTGCAAATTCAATTGTTTCAAAAACGCCCATATCTGGCGCGGCACCAGAGAATGGAATGCCGACATCCACACCGGCATTGATCAGATCGCTCCCATCTGCCAATCTTCCAAAAGAAATATCCGGCAAACTCCCATCACTTTTACGTTCTCTGTATAATTGAGAGTAGTCTAGTGTAACGAAATCTTCTTCAGTAACAGTTACCAATGGACTATCCCATGTATTATGGTCGTGAGTTGAAGATGCTCCGAAATATGCTGTATATTCATTACCAAACGCTATACAATTCTTAACGGTATGTCCAACTGTTGCATTGGTATATCGTAGTCCAAAACCATTATTAGTCGGACCATTTAAATAGGCAAAACAGTTATAAGAATATATAGGCCAGGTTTCACCGTTTCCATCAAAGCCATGCCCCTTATTAACCACAGCAATGCAATTAGTAACATATCTTCTTACATCTGAAAAGGCAGAGATTCCTGCACCAAATTTAAAACCATTTCCATCTCCAACCAGAGAATCCGTACCGGGAATAACTCCATTGTGCATTACCCAACAGTGATCAATATATATTAATCCATCTGTTCGAAAGCTATCAAATCCATCATCACAATTATCCCACATCCTGCATCCCGATACATAATTAACAGCTGTCGGGTCAGCAATAGTAATATGAATACCATCAGCTGAGCCATACGATCCGGGAGAATTAATTGTTCCGGGATCT
>JAHEEB010000769.1 GCA_024640925.1 Bacteroidota bacterium
ATGAAAAACAGGCATTGAACTGGCTACCGTATATGGAGAAATACCGGCAATACGCATCTCCCACATCTCAAATTTATATTGGATTGTACCAGTAGATACGGGGCTTCCCACATTGCTTGGCTGCCATGTAAATGTAAGGGGCATTCCCTTGTATTCGCCCATCTGGGCATTATTCTCAGGAGACTTTAACACAGGGGGCTTGCCAACTGCAATCCATGCAGTAGCTGTTCCCTGGTTGGAGATTACCTTGTTTGTCTGGAAATGCAGGACTTCTATGGTAAACTTATAGAACCCTTCGGGCAATTGTCCTGTAGTTCGGTAAGTTTCTTTGCTGTAGCCTTTAAAAATAAGATTTTCTAAATTAAAATAGTCTGTAAGGTCGTCTCCAAATAAAATGCTGGTTGTACCGCCATCAAGATAAATGGGTGTGGTATTTATTGTCGGTGGGTTTTCGACTACAACACCTGCTGCTTCCATTTTGATACGTAACTTAACAGGAAGATTTGAAACAGTTAAATCCTTTACAGTTAACGAAACCATAAGGTTTTGTGAGCCAAACTTACTATAATCGCTTAACTTGAGGGAGTATGGTGGTATAAGTGTTGGCGTAACATAAATAGGGTAATTTTCCTGGGCAAAAACCAGCGTTATTGCTGCCTGAAAAATGAGATATGTTAATGTTAGACGTTTGAACATGTTGAAAGTTATGGTTATGGGTTATGAATTATGGGTTATGAGTTATGGGTTATGGGTTGTTTTAGGTTCTTTTAGGTTCTTTTTAGTTGTAAGGATTGCGCTACGGAGCATTTTAAGGATTGAGTTTGCCTCGGTTACAAGGGTTGTAAATTCTTCTTTTTGAAGGAAATCCGTCTCATAAAGCAATTCAAGCCAAAAAATGGTTTCATCACATTCTTTTTGGGCTATTCCAAGTTTATGGATAAAGTCTGCTTTGCTCTCGGCATTTTGTGATTCTCTGATTAAAGAGCCTATTGCTGTACCACTTCGAAGAAGTTGTTTACTTAAAACAAATTCCCGTTTTTCTTCAACAAATCGTTTATAGAACCGAACAATCTTAACCGCAAATTCAAAACTAAGTTTTACTAAAGCTCCTTTTCTCTGTTCCATTTTCCTTGTTTCAGTTTAGTTTATGGGTTGGTTATTGGGTTATGAATTATGGGTTATGGGTTATGGGTTATGGATTATGGGTTATGGGTTGGTCACTCATCACTCATTACTCATCACTTATAACTTATAACTTATAACTGCTGTATAATCATTTTTACTTGTTTTCTTTCGTTTCCTGCATTTAGTATAATAATGTATACGCCTGATGGCAAATCCGTCAGACTATAGTTTAGTTCATATTCTTTTAATCCATATTCTAATCTGTTGTTTACAATTTCACCATAATTTATGCTGTAAATAACAAGCTCGATGTCTGCTTCTTCCCTAAGGTTGATATTAGCTGCGAATGTCCCTTCGTTTGGGTTTGGCGACACGATAAATGAAGTTATCAGGGGATCCTCATAACCAATGAAATAATCTTCATCGGTGGAATCATTATCATACATAATTTCAACCTGCTTAATAGCTTCCGAGATGCATCCTCCGGAATAGGCTGTTAATTTGACATTAAAAATCCCCGTATCGCCGTTTGCAAGCTGTAATACATACCCTGCGGCCAGGTTGTCAGTAACATCAATGAAGGCGTTTTGGTCATAATCCCAATTCAGGCTGTCAAGTTCCATATTCGAAAGCTCAAAAATGTATAAGGTATCGCCCATGTATGCTGCTGAAGTCATAAGGAAATATGCTTTAAGAGCATCATTCCCAACAGAAATATGGATGGTATCATAGGCATAACAACCACTATCATTGGTTACCTCCAGGTAATAATCGTTTTCGCTTCCAATGGATATAAACCGCTCATCAGAAATCACTTCTTGTGAAGTTGACCATTCATGAGTAGTAAAGTCTTGTCCATCAAGTGTAACAACATTATTTGGACAAATAGTGAAGTCCTCTCCCAGGTTTACAGCCACTAAATCAGGTTGTGAAACAGAATATGTATCCGAATTGCTACATTGGTTTGTATCATATAGGGTTACTGTGTAAATTCCAACAGAAAGCGAATCAGCTATGTTAGTCAAATCCCCATTTGACCAGCTATAACTGTAACCACCAACACCACCATGTGGTAAAACCTGTATGTGTCCATCATTATAACCAAAGCAATGAGCATCTTTATAATCAATAACCGATGTCCATAGAGAATCAGGACTGGTTACCCTGAAATAACTGGTGAATACACAATGATTTGTATCGGTAACCGAAACATAATGTAGTCCAACCGGAAAACCAGATGAAGAATCCGATGTACTGCCATTCGACCAGTTTAGCCACCAGGGAGCATAAGGATTTGCAGGAACAACTTCCAGAACTTTTGCTTTTCCGGTACTTCCACCATAACATTTTACATGTTCTACATCAACTCCTGTTATTGAAGGCCCATCTGATGGGTTGATTGCCTGTTCGAAATGTTGGGTGCATCCGTTTCTATCAGATACATTAAGGTAATAATATCCGCTTTGTTCAAGACTGTCAATAAGAGCAGTTGTCCCAACCATATTTCCAACGTAATCGTACCACAGATATGAATATGGCCTTGTGCCTCCTTCCAATTCAACCTTGATGTATGCATTGTTTGTGTTACAAGTCGATTGCATAACCTCAATGTTTGCAAACTGCAAGGAATCAGGTGTTGGAACATAGGCATAAAGTGTATCTTTTGCAATACAGTTGTTTGTATCAGTATAGATAAATGTATAATTTCCCTCTGATAACCCTGTGGAAATGTTCCCGGATTGCCATTGTTCGCCAATAACTGAATTCCTGTAAGGGGGAGTACCACCAGCAATGTTAAAATGAACAGAGCCTGTTGGGGTACCATAACATTTAACACTATCTATTGAAGAGATTTCAGCAGAAATAACCTCTGGCATATTAATAATAATTGAGGCACTATCAATTGCCCCCATGCTGTCGATTACATAGAAGTATTGCTGCCCCATTGAGATATCGGAAAAAACATCATTTACAGGGAAAGTTCCTGATTTTTCCCGGGAATACTTGTAGTAACCCCATCCACCTTTAGCAACAGTTGTTATAACTGCATCTGACTCTCCA